>JAHYIW010000042.1 GCA_019429445.1 Desulfuromonadaceae bacterium | reverse complement strand
CTGCAAACCCAGCTGTTTGGCTCATATTTCAGCTCCTTTTTGCCCCATAGCTACGGCTATGAGGCTGCAAATGAGCTAAAATCTGCCCTCAAACTTCTGGATTTTCGCTGCGGCCCTTATTCTCGGACAGGCTCCTAGCCATAACATAGAATCACCAGACTGGCAAGGTCAAAACCCCCTTGTTTCGGCCACGCAACCGGTCCCCGGGCGCTTCCACAGGGCGTTCATTGGCTTGCGATAAAGGTAAAATTCTTTACCCCAGTGACGTAAGGTATTCGACCAGCAGGCGCACCCCGACCCCGGTTCCACCTCCTTGCGTGAAATCGGCTGCTTTCTCCGCCCAGGCGGTTCCGGCGATATCAAGATGGGCCCAGGGGCGTTCACCGACGAAGTTGCTTAAAAAGGCAGCGGCGGTGATGGTCCCTGCCGGACGACCGCCGGTGTTCTTCAGGTCGGCGACCTCGCTCTTGAGTTGCTCGCCGTAATTGTCCCACAGCGGTAATTGCCAGAGCCGTTCGCCGCTGCTCTCGCCGGCCTTGAGCAAGGCTCTGACCAACCTGTCATTGTTTCCCAGCAACGCGGTGGCGTGATGGCCGAGGGCGATGATACACGCTCCGGTGAGGGTTGCCAGGTCGATGATGGCGAGCGGGTCATAGCGTTCCACCCAGGTCAGCGCATCGGCAAGAATCAACCGCCCTTCGGCATCGGTATTGAGAACTTCGATGGTCTTGCCGGAGAGGGAGGTGATAATGTCGCCGGGACGCATGGCGCTTCCCGAGGGCATATTCTCCACAGCCGGGATGACCCCGATCAGATTAAGCGGCAGCTTGAGCAGCGCCGCGACCAGCAGCGTGCCGAGTACTGCTGCGGCGCCCCCCATGTCCATCTTCATCTCATCCATCTTCTCCGCCGGTTTCAGCGAAATTCCCCCGGCGTCAAACACCACTCCTTTACCGATCAGTGCGACCGGCCTGGCGTCGCCGCCGCCACGGTATTCGAGGGTAATCAGGCGCGGCTCGCGGAGACTCCCCTGGGCAACGGCAAGGAGTGCTCCCAGCCCCTCAGCGGCAAGTTGTGCACGATCAAGAACGGTGCAGCGCATTCCGGTCTCGGCGGCAATGGTGATTGCGGTTTGCGCCAGAAATTCCGGTGACTTGATATTGCCCGGTTCATTGACCAGATCGCGCGCCAGCGTTACCCCGCGACACAGCTGCGTCGCCCGTTCAGCGCCTGCGGTCAATGCCGCCAGCTGGGCGGGTTGTGACGCCAGCAACGTCACGCACGTCAGTTCTGGCGGCAATTTGTCACGCTGCTCGGTGCGATAGCGGTCGAAGCGATAGTTCGCCAGGCAGGCCCCCTCGACCACGGCGGCGGCGCAGTCCGCTGCCGCCAGCCCTTCAGGTCCCAGCGTCGCCAGGTCGGTGACGACGGAGCCGAGACGTTGCTGCTGAACAATGCGCACCATTTTGGCGGCAGCGCGGCGCAACCCTTCACGGTCAACCTGTGCCGCTTTGCCGAGCCCGACCAGCAGCACGCGTCTGGCAGGTAACTGTCCGGCGCTGGTCAGGAGCAGCGTCTCCCCTGCCTTGCCACGGAATTCCTGGTCACGGCGTGCGTTCGTGAGTGCTCCGCCCAGCAGTTTGTCAACTTCCCGCAACTGCGGTGACAGTCGCCCGTCAAAGACCCCGAGGGTCAGGCACGGGGTCTTCTGTTTCAGGGCGTTTGCTGCTTTAACCTCAATTTTCATCATCGACATCCTTGTATTTGTGGCGATAATCAGTTTCCCATTGCTGTTGCGTGGCCGTTGTCGTCCCCAGCCGTTGCGCCAGCAAACGACTGACCGCAGTCAGTTCGGCCATGCCGCAACCGCGTTCCAGCGCCAGCGGCGTGCGGCGTCGCAATACATCCTCGGGGGTGCGGGCCTGTTCGTTCATAGCGGCAAACACGACCTGCGCAGCGAGCAATGTTGAACCGGCAACCACCGGTTGCAACAGCTCCGGTTCAGTTGCGGTCAGGGCCAGCACCGCTTCCGTCCGTGATCCGTAGATCCCCAGCAAGCGCCGAACCGTGGCATCGGCACAGCCGTAGCGCCTCGCCAATAGCGGGGTCTGCTGCGCCACATAGCGGGAAAATTTTCCGGTCGCTCCCCCCGGCAATGGCAGCGTAGCGGTCAGCTCCGCGCCGTATTTCCCCAGCCGCCTGGCGACCAGATCGGCAAGCTCTGCCGCCACCGCCCGATAAGTGGTATATTTCCCCCCGGCGATCGAAATCAGACCGCTGGCGTCGGTGTAGATCCGGTGTTCACGCGAGGTGCGGCCAGTGTTGGCCGCCTCATCAATCGCCAACGCCCGCAAGCCGGAGAAGGAGGCAACAACATCGCGGCGTTGCAGACGCACATTGCGCAGGTGGCGTCGCGATTCCGCGAGCAGATAAGCAATATCCGCCTCGGTGGCAACGACCCGGTCGGGATCACCGCGATCATCATCGTCGGTTGTGCCGATCAGTGATAATTCTTTCCAGGGGATCACAAAAAAGAGGCGACCATCCCCCCCGGCGGTCAAATAAAGGGCTTCCTCGCCATGATTGATGCGTGGCACCAGAATGTGGGTGCCGCGCGTCGGTCGCAACTTCACACCATGATCCCCGGCCAAGGCACAGACGTGCTCCAGCCAGGGCCCGGTGGCGTTAATCACCACCTTGGCCCGAATGATAAATTCATCGCCGCTCTCCGTATCCCGGACCCGGACTCCGGCACTTCGCCCCGCTTCGCGCAACAGCTCAACAACGGGCAGATAGTTGGCAGTCACTGCGCCCGCTGCGGTTGCGCCGAGAATGTTTTCGAGACACAGCCGGGCGTCGTCCATACGACAGTCCCAATAGAGCGCGACCCCGCTGAGCCCCTCGGGATGCAGCTCCGGTTCACGTTCCAGCGCCACTTTTGGCGTCAGAATACTGTGTCGTCCGGTATTGCGGAAGAGCGCCAGCAGGTCGTAGAGCCACATCCCGGCGCGCACCATCCACAGCGGGCGGGGATCCCCCTGATAGACCGGAATCAGAAACGGGAGAGGATGGACCAGATGGGGGGCAATGCGTCGCAGTGTGCGCCGTTCGCGACAGGCTTCAAAAACCAGGCGAAAATCGAAGTTTTCCAGATAGCGCAAGCCACCATGGATGAGCTTGGTCGAAGCACTCGAAGTGCCACTGGCATAATCGCCCTTCTCGACCAGTGCCACCTGGAAACCACGCAATGCCAGGTCGCGGGCGAGCCCCGCACCGTTGATGCCGCCGCCGATAATCAGCGCTTCAAAGTGTTCTTCACGCAACCGTTGCAGTTGCGCTGGCCGCCGGTCTGTCTCTGTCTGCTCAGTCATCCGCGTATTCTATCTGCACGCAATTTCATTTGCAACGCTCCTTTGGTGCACTCGCAAAAATTAGCTGGCCAAGCAAAAATTTCGTCCTCCAAGGCTTGGTGGTTTTTCAGGGGCGAAGGCCTGCATCAGGCGGTCGAGGTCCTGAAAAACCAGTGTAACGCCGGAGGGTGGACTTTTTGCGACGCCAGCTCCTTTGACATTTTCTCCACAAACGCTAGAATGCAAGTTGACTGTCTCACTTATTGAAATTTTATTTTTGATCATCTTAGACCGCTCTTGCCGCAAGGAGGTTTCCCATGTTTAACCGATCGCGAGATATACTGCTGCTTGTCCTCGCCACACTCCTTTTGGGTGGCTGTGCCAGTCTGACGAATAAAACCGTGACTCCGGCAGGAGACCTGTGGGTCGAAAATTTTGTTGATGCGGGAGGACAGACCGGAATTAAAGGGATGGTCTACTTCAAAGACGGCGGCCAGCCGGTCTCGGTAGCCTTCGTCAATATTTACCCCGACGGGATTTCCAACCTGCTCGGCCCGTCGCAATTTATTTCCGCCCCGACCGGTGCTGACGGCAGTTACATGATCGATGTCCCGCCAGGGACCTACTTTGTCGTCGCCCGCAAACGTTCCAGCGGCAGCCCGACCGGTCCGCTCTCTCCCGGCGACTATTTCTCCGAGCATCAGCGCATTGTAACGCGCGTCATCGACGGCAAGATGTCGCTGGTCAATCTCGGTCTGGCCCCGATGAAGGCGCCGATGTTTTTTAAAAAAGTCACTGAGGCGACCTCGAACACCGGCGTACGCGGCATCCTCACCGACACCGCCGGGCAGCCGGTGCCGGGCGGTTTTGCGATGGCTTACACCGACGCCGAGATGAAACGGCTTCCCGACTATGCCTCAAGCCTCACTGATTCCGAGGGGCGTTTCACCATTTATCTGCCCGCCGGGGGCGTTTATTATCTGGCCGGTCGCATTCATGCCTGGGATATGCCGCAGGAAGGGGAACCGTTCGGCCAACTGGACGAACCGTTGGCGGTCAAGGATGGCGAGTTTATCGATAATATCCGTATTGAGCTCGCTCCGTTTGACGGCACCTACCAGCAAGGCAAGAGCCGTCGACCGTTTTGACGGGGGATGAACGGGCTGCGGCTCAAGGCCGCAGAACGCGGGTTCAACGAACAGCCCGACCTTGAACCGTTTTTTCTAGCGAAAAAGGCGACCGATAAAATTGACCGCGGAGGTGACCAGCTCATCAAAAGGATCCTCGGGCGAGGTGGCGTCAGTGTTGAGCGAGGCTGACGTTAATGCGGTCGGTGGCGAACGATAGGCGGACTTTTTAACCGTGTCTGCTGCGGCGCGGCGTTGTGGTGCGCGCTGCTCCGCCAAAAGCCCGCCGCCAGCCCGTTTCCACTCCATCAGTTGAATCAGCTCACCATTGTCGAGCCAGACCCCATGTGCCCGGCATTGATCAACGATAACCCCGCTTCGATAGCCGAAAGCGATCCGGTTCATCAGCTTGCCGCACTCCGGGCACTTGATATAACGCACCGGACGCTTCTGACTGCCACGTTCCCTGGAAATATTAACGATCTGCTGGTAATTGATTTCAAAGACCGACGCCACCGAGGCTTCCAGCATGGTCTGTACCTCGCCGGGGTCGAAAAACACCCCGAAGCAACATTCACAGCGTTCGATGACAAATTGATCACCAACATCGAGAGTCATTGCGGTCAGAGGAATGTCACAATCAGGGCAGTAGCGAGACGATGGCGAACGGGAGACGGCATAGCGTTTCAACGCCGACAAGTCCATGTCGTTACGGGTGCCACAATAACTGCAAAGACTGGTATCGGACGGTAATGGAGCGGAGCAACTCAGGCAATTCGGCATCGTTGATGACTCACATGGCATCGAGGAGCGCTTTTTTCCTGGCCGCGTATTCCTCGTCGGTGATCAGCTCCTGCGCGTGCATCTGTTTAAGCAGGGCGAGTTTGGCCAGCGGGTCTGCCGCTGCCGGTGCCGCCGCGATTGATTGTCCCATCGATTGGGCCATCGCCTGCCCCATGCCGAGCCCGGCACCGAGGCCAACACCAATCCCGGCTCCGCCGCTCTCGTTTTTGGCCGCCTCTTTTAAAGCATCAAGCCGTTGCAGTTCAGCGTAATCGATGCCCACCGCCTTGACCGCCTGCGCTTCCGCGGCCAGGTCAGCGATACGCCCGATACGGCGCACCGTATCGTCGTCAAAATTTAACCCCTCAATTCTGAAATCGGTAAATTCAAATCCGAAGACGGCAAAATCGCTTGATAACTTGGCGGACAAACCGGCAGCAATCTCCTCGCGCCGGGAATCGATTTCCGTATAGGCAAGGCGTTGTTCAGCCAGAAAATCGGAGATGGAATGAACCAGCCGCTCATTCATAATGGTGCGAAAGGCATCGGTCGTAAAGTCATTGTGCCCCCCAACGACATTAACAAAAAAATCGCGTGGATCGACGACCCGATAACTGAAGTTGCCAAACGCCTTCAGTGCCACGGGAAATCCGAATCTGGTATCCTCATATTTGATCGGAGCCAGGGTTCCCCATTTTTGATTGAGTATTTTAGTCGTCCGAAAAAAGTAAATGCCGACCTTATGCTCACTCTCAAAAAATTGCATAAATTTCCTGATGGTGGTCCAGAACGGAATATTCGCCGTATCAAGGGACACCATGCAGGGGTTCATCAGTACCGACTGGATGTTCCCTTCATAGACGAAGATGCACCCCTGCCCTGGATTGACGATCAACTTCGACGCATTTTTAATTTCGTCACCGTTGTCACTCCATTGAGTAAACAGGGCGTCGGGGCGGGGGTCACGCCACTCGATAACGGATCGTAACTGTCGCTTGATGCCATCAATGATCGCCATAATATCCTCCACTGGGGACGGAAAAAGTCATTTACTGGTTTCGGATGCAACCGACAAGTAACAGCAGATTCAAATAACCAGCGGTCATTGTAATAGAAAAAACACAACTTGTGAATGAATGAATGAATCGTTCTTTTCTGCTGCGGATCAGCAGTGCATCGCGGCCTCCTCCGCGGCGTGCGTTTTGCGCCTGATCAGTTCAAGATCAACGGATAAATGATCACTTCCAGGGCGAATTCGTCCCAACCCACAAACCCCGCTACCTTGCCAATTTCATCTTTTTTCTGGTCAAACAGCCACAGATCGCGTATAAAGGAAACTCCTTCATCCTCGGAGAATTCAACATTGAGTTTAAACGCGATCCACGTTCGCCCCGCCGTGTCATTTGAAGAGACTCGTTATCGGGAACTGATGCAACGTCATCACTACCTTGGGGATCTGCCTAAAATCAGCGAAACCCTCTGGTATGTCGCGACGTTAAATGACGAATGGGTCGCATTATTGACCTTTTCTGCCGCCGCTTTAAAGTGCGCGGCTCGGGATCGATGGATTGGTTGGAGTTACCGACACCAGTATGATCGTTTAAAACTGGTGGCCAACAATAGTCGATTTTTGATTCTGCCTCAGTGGCACATCCCGAACTTGGGATCACGCACCTTGTCGTTGTGCGAAAAAAGAATCCAAAACGACTGGCTGGTGCGGTTCGGCCATCCCCTGCTGTTGATGGAAACCTTTGTTGACCCGCAGCGCTACCATGGCACCGTCTACAAGGCGGCCAACTGGCTTTGCGTAGGGCAGACCAAGGGGTTTCGTCGCTCTCGTCAGGGCTATAGCCTTCTGACTCAATCACCCAAGATGGTGTTTGTTCGTCCCTTGCAGCCCAAAGCACAATCATTGTTATCTCGCCCTGTCCTTCATCCCCGTTATTGTCATGGAGCTCCGAAGATGATGTTGACCGCCGATCAGATGCGATCCTTGCCCGATTTCTTTACCGCTATTCCAGACCCGCGAACCCCCCAGGGGCGCCGCCATCGCCTCGCCACGGTGCTGGCGATTGCCGCAGGAGCGACGCTCTGCGGGATGCGTGGCTATAAGGCGATCTCGGATTGGGCGAAAAACCTCGGCCCCAAAGCGCGGGAACGGTTCCGCTGCCGCTACGTGAAAGGGGTCTTTATCGTCCCCAGCGAATCGATTATCCGTAATGTCCTGATCCGCGTCGAACCCGACCATCTCGACCGGGCGCTGCAACAATGGAATGAACTCTACGCCAACAAAGACGAAAGCCTGGCCATCGACGGCAAGACGATGTGCAATGCCATCGATACGCAGGACCACCAGACCCATATCATGAAGGGTTAAAAGGGGTCTCAACTCTTGACAGAAGCATGAAGACTCAGTCAGCAGTTTTGACCTCTCTGTCTGCTCGACACAGGAGTTCGAGCTGCTCGGCTGAGCTCCGTCAACATCTGAAAACAAAAAAGGGCGACCCCTGCTGTGGGCCGCCCTTTCTTCTTTCGTTGCAAAAAATATTATTGCGCCGCCGCCACCTCGCGTTGCAGCGCAACCATGTCGACGACCGGCAAAGTCGGAACTTTGCTCAGGCCGTAATCCCGGGCGAGATCGATATCCTTCGGCACCGCACCGAGCAGCGCTTCGGCAATCTTCTGATCGGCCTGACGGTAGCGCAGTTTTGCTTCGATCGTTAGTTTCTTGCTCCCTTTTGGCGCCGTCACCCCGTAATGAACGTCGCGATAGCCCTTGGGCGGGATGGTTTCGTGCCGGGAGAAGGCGGTAATGATCCAGGGATCGACGGCAAAATGCATATCCGGTCCCATTCCGTCCGAGTTAAAGAGCCGGGCATCTTCGGCGAGTGAACCGTCCGCTGCGACGGCGCCGGTGGCAAGGATGACCTTCCCCTTCTCGTCTTTGACGATGATCTCCAGCCACATCTGGCGGATATTGGTTAACGAGGTCGGGAGGTTGTGGCCGGCGCGCACATTTTTGACCCGCACCCTTACTTCGGCCAGCGCCCCCTGGCGATAAATCGGTTCAATCTCCAGTTCCGCCGCGTTCTGCAGGCGCTTGACCGCCATCTCATACTGATGCATCAGCCGCCCCGCCTGTTCTTTATCGCCGGCTTTTTCAGCGGCTTGAGCGCCGAGGTAATAGAGCAGGTAGTTGGCGCCGTTGAAGTAGTGCCGATAATCTTTGCGCTCCGGTTTGATCAGGGTATCCGCCACCTTTAAAAAAGTTGCGGTGTCGACCATGTGACAATCTTGACAGTGGATGTCCTTCTGGGCATAGGGGCTGTGCTTCCACTCATTGTAGGTCGCTTCGATCGGGAAGTGTTTTTCGTAGTGATAGACTTGGTGACAAGAGGCGCAGAGATCGGCTTGGGTATGGAACTCGGTCTGCTTGCATTCATGAAAACCGTCGCCGCAACCTTCCTCAAGGGGGCGCGGCCCATGTTTAATCAGCACTGGGCCGTCCGGGCGATCTTCCCCCGGCTTAATGACGAAGGAGCCATTTTCCGGTTCTTTGGTCGGGGTCTTGTCGTGGTTAAGCGCACTGATCGAATGGCAGATATCGCAGGAGACGCCGGCCTTGGCCACGGCCGAGAGACCACTCACCCCCGGTCCCTTGATCTCGCCGGTGACAACCCCGGCCGGTGAGTGGCAGCCTTCGCACTGACGGGAGATACTGTGTCCCACCGCTTTGGTCGCCTTATTTAATTCGCCCTGATAAACCGGATCGATGAAGGCCATGCTGTGCAGCGAGCCGTTCCACTCTTGGTATTTGTCTTCGTGGCATTCGCCGCAGGTTTGGGGATCGGTAAATTCAGCGGACGATTTTTCGTAGACGATGAGGGACGGATTGAACTTGAAGAGTTCGAGGTCTACCTTGAAGGGGGAAGCTGCCGCCATTGTAACGAAGCCGACAATGAAGAGTGTTGCCGTGAGGAGGGAAGCAAGAGTCGATTTTTTTGTCATGGTTCTTTTCTCCTTGTTTGAGAATGACCCGCCGATAAAGATTATAAAAAAATAATCCTGAAGTCAAGGAAGCCCCCTCTGTCTTTTTCCTGCCCAAGTGTTGGCGTGAATTTGTCGGTGATCCTTAAGGCCGTTTGTTCGCACACCAGAGGTCAAAGCGTTCGCGCGCTCCTTTTGACAGGATTTTGTTGAAGATCTCGGGGTCGTTGAGATAAAGGCAGTGGCGGATGGAGGAGTAGGGGGTAAAGATCCGTTCCGGGTTGTTGGCGATAAAGTCATCACGATAATCGCGGATGACTTTGAGGTTTTCAAGCAGGCTCTGATGCAGGTCAGCGCGGGTGAAGTCGGCGTCGAGGCGGAGGATATCCTGAACAAAGTCATCGACTTTGTCATCCTCGAATTCAAAATCCTTGAAGAAATGCCCGGCGATGCGCAAGAAGTTAAAGGCGTTGACGATCTTTTCGCTGGCTGGCGGAATTGTTGCTCCCCCAGTGTCACCGCGTTCGGTGACCGCGTCACTGACTGGCGCGGCCGTCGCCTGCTGTATGAGGTCGGCAGTGGCGTTGCGGATCTCCTTGAACTCGCGATCGGCGAGTTCGAAGAGGGCCGAGAGGACGTTAATACGGCGCTTGAGTTCGATGGGGATCGATTTTTTGTATTTGATTTCGTGATCCAAAACACTCCAGGCAGATCCTGGATCTGCGAACGGATCTGCACCTCAAAGGGGCAGTCGGCAAACGCCAGGTATTTCGGCTGCGTCGTCAGTTCGTCCGGCAGGGCGAGATCCATGTGCAGCCCTTTGTAGCCGAAGGAATCCTCGGTACTTTCGATCGCCGTAATCTTGTCCGTCACTTCGATGAGTTTAAAGGATTGAGTCAGGAATTGAGCGACGCTGGCGATGCGGTCTTCATAAAGGCAGATGATGCGAACGCCGATGAGATCAGAGATATAGTTTTTGATTTCGTAAGGTTGTTCGTCTGCTTCCAGTTGGCTGCGGTACTTGCGGTCAAACTTCTTGATACACTCCTCTTTGTTCTTGACCCGCCCTTCGATTTTGCTGACAGCATCGCCATTCCCCTGTTTGAGGCAGGCGTTGATCAAGCTGACGTAAGCATTCTTGGCCGTCTCGAAGTGTTGCCGGTTGCTGTCGTAGTATTTGCGGAAGGCGCGTTCTTCCTGGTCAAAATCGAGGGAGGACATGGGTCTGTTCCTTGGCTGAGGTTGCATGATTGATTCTGGTGCCGGGAGAATAACAGCCCGATACAGTCGTGTCAAAAGCTGAAAGTGGCGGGGCGTCCGTTAGCAGGCTATTGACGTGCAAAGACAATCGTATTAGCTTTCTTGTCCTTTGAAAGAGTCAGTAACGCCGGGACATTGCTTGCTCTGTCCAAATTTGCAATAGAGCATCCGACAGCCGACAGGACAGTTATTGTGTCGAATAATAATTTTATCACCTTTTTGACGTTTCTCTTTTACGGACTGGTCTTTTTTACCGCCGGTGTGGCGATTATTTCCAAGGTCACCCGCAGCAGTCAGTTGACGATCGCCCGTTACCTGCCGCTCTTTGCGCTCTTTGCCTTTGTCCATGCCTGTCACGAATGGCTCATTCTCTTTCTTTACCTGGAGTGGCCGACCCTGTCGCCACACCTGCCGATCATCAGCGTCCTGCGCCTCTTGCCGGCCTTTGTCTCCTTTGTTTTCCTCCTGATCTTTGGCTACAGCGTGCTAAAATCTGTTTATCCTCAGCACCGAATGAAGCTGAACCTCTTTGTCCTGGCCTTGCTGCCGCTCTTCATCGTCAGTATTCTGACGCAAGAGTTCGAATTCACTCCGGAGTTCTTCCGTCTAATCGCATTACGCATGCGTTACTTTATCGCCTTCCCCGCCGCTCTTCTCGCCGGCTTCGGCCTCATCGGTTATGCCGGGACGATCCGCACCACCAGCGACAAGGTGGCACGAAATTTCATCGCCGCCGGTATTGCCCTGATCGGTTACGGAATCTTTGCCGGATTAGTCCCGACCGGTGTCATCCTCTTGCCGGGAATACGCATCGAACTTTTGCGTGGTATTGCCGGACTCTTTATTCTGCACTTTCTGATGAACGCTTTGCACATCTTCGACCTTGAGCGGGAAGCCCAGATCGAAGAGCGCCTGCAGCGCTTTGCCCAGTCGGAAAAAATGGTCTCCCTGGGGAAACTCGCGGCTGGTATCGCCCACGAAATCAACAATCCCCTGGCCAATGTCTCCCTTAATGTCGAGTTGTTGAAGAAATCGCTCAATGCGACCGACCCCGGCGCTCCCTACGTTAAACGTTTTGCGGCCATCGAGCGCAACCTCGATCGCGCCTCGAAGATCGCTCGCGAACTTTTGACCTTTTCCCGCCATGACGATCTCGGAGCGCCTGTCGAACTTCTTGATCTCAACGAGGTATTGCGCAATACTTTGACGCTCCTTGGCCCCCGGCAGCAGGATTATAATTTTATCCTGAATCTGCAACCGCTGCCGCCGGTGCGGGGTTTTTCCTGGAAGGTCGAGGAGGTCTTTCTCAATGTTTTAATCAATGCCATGGATGCCAGTCCTGTTGGCGCGCCGATTAAGCTCACATCCCGCAGTACCCCGGAAGGGGTGACGATTGAGGTGACCGATTGTGGCCCCGGCATTGCGCTCGAACATCTCGGCACCATCTTTGATCCTTTCTTCACCACAAAAGAGGTGGGGGTTGGGACTGGGTTGGGGCTATCAATCTGCTTTGGTATCATGGAGCGTCACGGCGGGCATATCACCGTGGCCAATGCCGCACCGGGTGGCTGCATTGTCACTCTGACTTTCCCGCAAGGAGTTCACGATGGCGCATAGAATTCTGGTGGTCGATGATGATCAGGAACTGCGCGAAACGATCAGCGAGATACTGGTCGATGCCGGTTTTTTTGTCGCCAACGCCAGCAGTGGTGAAGAAGCCCTCAAGATCCTGAGCGGCGAAACTTTCGATCTGGTGCTGCTCGATATGATCATGCCGGGAATTGGCGGCCAGGAGATTCTGCCGTTACTCAAGCGCCAGGCGCCCCGCACCCGGATCATCATGATCACCGCCTTTGCCACCGTAGAAAATGCTGTCGCCGCCATGCGTAAAGGGGCCGATGACTATCTGACCAAGCCCTTTAAGGTTGACGAGTTACTGACCGCCGTGCGTCGCCGTCTGGAGGAGGCACGGTTCCTCGATTGCGGTTTTCAGATCGAGATGGACAGTACCTTCAGCTGTCTGGCCAACTCGATTCGCCGCGACATTCTCAAGCTGATCGGCCGGAAGCAGCGACTCCGCTTTATGGATATCACCCGCCATCTTGGCATCGAAGACCATACCAAGATGAATTTTCATCTGAAGATGTTACGCACTGCCGATCTGGTCGGTCAGGATGAACACAAAAACTATATCCTCACCCCGCAAGGGGGGCGGATTTTGACCTGCCTTAGTCAGATAACAAAAGACACCCCCCCGCAATAACTGCCTTTCCTTCCTGCCTGTGAAGAATTCTTCACCACTTGTGAACAATGGTGAAGGATTCTTATCTGGAACCCATCCCTACAACTTTGGTAATAAATATTCTGCTGAACAGTGGCAGAAGTTTGTGCGCTATCTGCCTTTGTACCCAACTTTAGTTCTTAACCTGTCTTTTTTGTTGACGAATAGGGTTTTTCCCCGCCGCCGGATTAGAGATTCCAATAGCGTATGCTACTCTTTTTGAAGGCATGTAACTTTGCCTGGGGACGGGACAAAGCAGTGGGTATTGGAGGCGTTTTTGGTGAAATGGGTGGTCAGGGTTACAAACGCTTTGTGACCGAGGAGATTCACACATGACAAAGGAGGCAACATGAAAAGATGGCAATCCCTGCTGGCGGGTTTTGCCGTGTGCCTGTTTGGCATCAGTCTAGCCGAGAGCGCTCGGGCGTTCTCGATTTCGGGACGATCAAGTACCGAAGTCGAATGGTATGACAGTGCCGACGGAGACACGGCCGTTCCCGCCTACGAGTATTTGTTGCTCAACGTCAAGGATATTGATGGCGGCGGCCTTAATTTCCGCGGTTACGGCCGCATTGCCGATGACCTGGCCAACGAGGTCGACGTTGACAGTCGGCTCTACTACGCTTATCTCGAAAAGCGTGCATTACTGCCTAACCTCGATGTCAAGCTCGGCCGCCAGTTTATCTCAACGACGGCCGGGGCCTCGCTGATGGACGGCCTCTATCTGAAAGTCCGCGATCTCGGCCCCTTCAGCTTGACGGTCTTTGGCGGCGGCGATGTCTCCTACTATGCCGGCTACAATGCCAAAGATTTGATTGATGGCGTCGAACTCTCCGGCAAGTTCGATGATCTTCAAGTTGGCCTCTCCTACATTCAGCGCTGGGAAGAGAGCGAGCTCGCCAACGAACTGATCGGCGCTAACGCCAATTACGAGTATCGTCAGATGCTCAGCCTCTTTGGCGAGGGGCAGTTCAATTACCTCTCGAACAGTATTTCCTATTTCAATGGCGGCTTTGATTATCACCGCGACCACGATTGGTCATGGCGCGCCGAATACCTCTATTCTCTGCCGGTCTTCAGCTCAACCTCGATCTATTCAGTTTTTGCCGTCGATGAGTATCAAGAGGTCGCAACCGAACTCAGCTTCCGCCATGG
>JAHYIW010000041.1 GCA_019429445.1 Desulfuromonadaceae bacterium | reverse complement strand
CCCCGGCATATTCAATTTCATCCCCCACCGCCACCTTGAAGCCGGAAGCCGCCAGCCACACCTCCTTGCCTTTCTGATGCAGCTGAATATGAGTGTATTTGCCCTCGGTCTTGCTGAAGAGGCCGGTTCCGGAAAGAATTTCTTTTTCCGCGCCCCACCCCAGCGCTGGCAGCATCAGACAGAAATAAAGAGAAACAAGAAATTTTTTTGACGCATCATCATAAACTCCTGTGGTGACGAGGTTGATTGCTTCTTTAATAGTTTTCGGCTCAATGTGGATTCCCTATGCATCAAAACTTCCTGCGGGATCGAGTTCTGACTTCGCGCCGAGCGCATCTCAGTTTTTCATCTTCGGATGACAGCGTTTGCAGTCATCGAGGGGGAAGGCGACATTCAGATGACAAACGCCGCAAAATTTGCGCTCGAGAATAAAAATCATTTCAAAGTGTTTCGTGGTTTTTTTCTGGATGTTGAAAATGTCGGGGTGACAACTGGAGCAGTTAAGCCACTGGCTATGCTGGTCGTGCGGGAAAATCGCCGGCGGAACCCCAAACCAGCGTGATTCGAGATCGAGCTTCTTGTCGAAGGGCAACGGCTTGTAGTCGGCATCGAACAAGCTTTTTTTCGGTTGGATCAGGTTGCTCTCCAGGGCTTTGGACCAGTCGATTTTGTTGCCGAAACGGGCCGTTGGCAAGCGGCCAAGTTCAGCGAAGGCGGGTTCGGCGATGGCGATGGTGCCGCTGTGGCACTTTTGGCAATGCTCGTCGGTGTGGCCAAAAGCGGTCTTCCCATTATGACAAGCGCCGCAATATTGTCCCTGGCGGTTTTCTTTTTCGGTGATTTCAGTGTTGTTGACGAACATGGCGAAGTCGAGCTCTTCGTGGCAGACCCGGCAGGTATACCGCAAACGGTGCGACCAGTGGGCAAAGCCGACCGGCAAGATGTTGTTGGCCGACGAGGTGCGATCAATCAGGACACTGCCGTACTGGTTCGGCGGCGGCAGTGGCGGGAAAGTCCAGGGATTGGAGGCCCAGGCCATACCGCCGGGCAGTATCAGCAGGACACCAAGTCCGGCAATTCGCCGCAAGCCCCGCCCGACGTAGCTGTTCCACATTTGGATTTTTTTCATAACGCACACAGACTCCTTCCGGGCAGCATTAACTCAGGACAATGGCAGTTTAGCAGCTGAAAACGGCAAAAGCAAATCAGCTTTAGCCTGATTTTTAGTAACCTTTCGGCTCATGGGCGACGCCATGGCAGTTGAGAAAACACTGCCCGGTGAAGGTGCCTTGATCCTCGAAATAGAGTCGTCCCTGCGCGTCGGGAGCAACGATATCGAGATTGAAATTGATCAAATGACGGTTATTGATCGAGTTCCCCTGGGTAATGCTCACTCCGTGCGGGCCTTGCGGCCCGAGGCTGGGGCTGTTGTTGTGGCAGCTGCAGTCGATGCGGGACTGTTCGGTCCAAGGGGTGAGCAGGCTCGGCACATCCGCATTGACGCCCAGAGAAGCTAGCGGATGGAAGGAGGGATTGGCCGGATCAAACTCCAGGCGGGTGTTGAACTGATCGAGCTGCCGGGTGATAGGCGCCGTACCAAGCATCTGGGTGTCGCTGTGACATTTAAAACAGATTTCGTAGTTATAAAGAGCGGGAGAGACCGGGCCGCCACCGATATCGATACCGCTGACGCCCGCTGTCGCGCCGCTCACCAGGGGCGGGTCGCCCGGCGTCGCGCCGGGCTGGCTGTTGGCATGGTGCGGATTATGACAATCGGCGCACTCCACATGTTTTGCCACGGTGCCGCTGGTGAAATCTTCGATCGGGTCGTGAACTTCGATATAATCCTGCACCGCATGCCGGTAAGGTTTCGTCAGTTCCGGGGCGATGTTGGTGGCTGCGACATTGCCATTGTGGCAGGAAAGACAGTTGTCTTCCTCCGCTACATAGCGGAGCAGGCGCTGGGAACTGCCAGCGCTGTGGCTTTTATGACAACTGGCGCAACCATTTTCCGCCACGGTCGTATAGGGACTGTCGGGCCAGGGGTCGGTTCCCACTCCGTTCCAACTTGCATTTGAAAGCGCGTGTGCGCTGTCCGCCCAGCCCGGTATAGAGTGACAGACCGTGCAGAGTTGGGAGTTCTGGTTCGACATCACCAGAAATTTGTCGAAAGTGTCGTCGTGCGGGTCATGGCAGGTGGAGCATTGGAGTTGCTGGGTTTTGTCAAGGTGGAGGGGATGGACCAGCGACGCCGGGGAATTGAGGGCGGGATTGCTTGCTGCCAGGGCGGCGTCGTAGACCAGTGAGACCGGATGCGACGTCGACAGGTCGGTGCCGAGTCGCGACGGACCCGCAGGCATGAAGCGCAGGCCGCCGACAAAGGGGATTTCTTCGGGACGCGACCCGAGCATGCCGAGGGCGACGGTGCCATCGTGGCAGCTCAGGCAAAGTTTCGAGGCGCCGGTCGGTTGACCGACCGCAGCGTACAGGGTCGAGCTTTGATAAGGGATGTACACAGCCGTCGAATCGGCGCGATTCCACAGGTAGGGGATGTCCTGCCGGCCTTGATGCGGCGTGTGGCAGAAGATGCACAGCTCACCTTCGTCGAGAGCCTTGATCGAGCCTGGCCCTCCGGCGGACAGGTTGTGTTTGGTGTCACGAATTCCGGCGGCGAAGGTCGGCAGGGTCATAATGACAACCCCGGCCGCCATCACCAGCAGCCCCTTGCCGTAGTTGAACCATCGGTTATTCATTCGGGCAACTCCCCTTCTTCGAGAAACTGGAAGATCTGGACGCGCCGATTATAGGTGTCCGCCACATAGATTTTCCCCTTGCCGTTGCTGGCAATCCCGGCCGGCAGCCAAAAACGCCCAGGGTCATAGCCCGGCCCGCCATACGCCATCAGCAGTCGTCCGGCCGCATCGAAGACCTGGATATTGTCGAAGAGCGCATCAACGACATGGATGTTCCCCTGGCGGTCGATGGCCACGGCTTTGGGCCGCGAGAAATAACCGGGGCCGTCACCGGCCGCGCCAAAGGTGCCGACAAAAACCCCTTCAGCGGTCAAAATCTGCACCCGGTGATTGAGGGTGTCGACGACATAGATGCGGCCATCTCGCCCAATCGTCACGGCTGTCGGCGCGTTGAAGAGGCCTTCTCCTTCGCCGAGGTGGCCGATCACTTGCCGTGGCTCCAGATCAGCCAGGGAAAAGCGAACCAGGGAGGCATGCGCCGAATCGATGACCAGCAATTCATCACGGCTGCTGTTAATCGCCAGGCCGGTCGGTCTGCCGATCAATCCGCGCCGGATCTCCCCGACCGGTTGACCATCGCGGCTAAAGATGTGCACCGCTCCGGCGCCGGGGTCACTGACAAAGATCCGGCCCCGTTGGTCGTCGATGGCGACATCGATCGGCGTGAGCAGTTGGCTGCCTGCGGTCGGGATCGTTTGATAGCGCTGCCCCTGTTGGTCAAAGACATGCACCTGACGCAGCACCTTGTCGACGACGTAGAGTCGTCCCGAAGCATCGAGGCTCAGGCCGTGCGGCGACTGGATTTCCGGGGCACTGTGTCCGGCCAGCGCGCTCCAGGCCCGCCGCAGCAGCCCAGGACGAATACCGAGATCCGCGGGCCCGTGGACGATATTGATCAAGGTGATGCGGGGGATTTCCGGTGGCTCCGGCCAGATCAGCTGCGGTAAAGGGGGACGCGCCGACGGTGTCATCAGGCAGCCGCCCAAGAGCAGAACGATCAAGAGCAGAGCCCAAACCCAGGGCCGGTGGTGATCTGTGAGTCGCTTGATTTTGGTCATAGTCGTTTTCAATACAAAGTCCGCCGTAATGCCAGGTTCAGGGAGTTCAAGGTTTTTTCCTGGCCGACCAGGGGTTGTTTTTCAAGGATAAAGCGATAGTCGGCCTGTAAGCGCCATATTCCGTAGCGCCAGGTGTAGAAAAGGCCGAGGCCGGTATTTTCCAGCCGCGTCGGCTGATTCGTCGTTTTGGTGTCGCGAAAGGTTTCAAAGCGCCATTGTTGATTCGGGGTCGATTGCCATTGGGCGTTAGCGCGCAGGCCGTAGGCGTCGCCGTCCTGGCCGTTGTCAAGGAGTTCGGTCTCGCCGTAATTCGCATTGACGTTCAGGGCCAGATCCGGGCGGGGTCGCCACCGGAAATTCTGGGTCAGTCGCCAGCGGCGGGAGGAATTACCGGCGGTGTTGCGTTCTTCATCTGCCGTTAACAGAGTATCCGACCAGCCATAATTGAGCTGCGCCGAAACGTTTTGCCGGGTGTCGTCAGCCAGGGTATCGGGCGGCAATCCCGACAGTAACTCTTCCGTGATCAACGTCAGGCTGTAGCGCAGCGAGAAGATCGAGCCACGCGCAAGGCCGGCGCCATAGGTGCGGGTCAGTGTCCCGCGTTGGGCCGAGGGGTCGTTGCGGAAGCGGTAGCGGACCAGCACCGTCTCCCCTTCGCTGATGGCGCCACCAAAGGGATTGCGCGCAATCTGCACAAAGTTACCGACCACCGTGAGGGTATAATCGCTATCGCGGTGATATTCCCAGCCGTCAGCGCTGAAGACCTGCACCGAGGTCAGCTCCACATAGCGGCTGGCCAACAAGGTCAGGTTGAAATCGCTCAGGGTGACCGATTCGTCCGTGCTGGCGACGGCTTCGTTCGAACTGATGCGGTCATTGACCTGATAAGCATGACCGAGGTTGAGGCTGAGCATCATCCCCGCCGGGATTCGCCGTATGTAATCGAAAGCGAGGCCGCCGCCATAGATGGTTTCCCGTGCTTCCGGCGTGGTGGTATGGCCGGCGTTGGCGCGCAGGGTGGTGCGCAGATTTTCGTAGAGTTGATGGGTGAGGGTCACTTCCGTGGCCAGGGGGATGGTTTCCCGTAATTCATCTTCGTTGTGGATGGCGGTATAGCGCGCAGTGTAGCTACTGTTGATCTGCAGTCGTTGTGCCGGCGGGGTGTGTTGCCAATTGAGACCTCCGCCCAGATTGAGATCCCTGCTTTTCCCCCCTGTACTCTTTGTCCAGCGGGTCGTGAGCCCCGAGTTCAGGCGAATCCGGCGATCGGTCGTGACCTGCAGAGAATTGTTCAGCCGTAGTGAGGTATTTTCTGTGTTCTGCGTGACGCTGCGCGCCTTTCTTTGCCGGTCTTCGTAATCGCCATTCAGAGTGGTCTCTTGCCGTGCTGTCCGATATCTTGAGCTCAGGCGCAAACTCTCATTGTTTTGCGTCGATGCGTAGAAACCTTCCTGGCGCTGCTGATTGTGCAGATAGCTGAACCGGGTGGGGAGGGCGCGTGATTTAAAGACCAGGGTGGCGCCGTAAGCCGTATTTTCATGGGTCGAGGTCGGAGAGAGGTTGCTGCTGCTGGTCATCGTCCCTTGCCGGGCCAAAAGTTGCAGAAAGAGCTGGCGAGATTGCAGCATGGTGCCGTTAAAACTGTAGTCGAGATAAAAGCTGCGTCGAGAACTTTCTCCGCCGGGAGTCAAGGATTCTTCCTGCTGTTCCCATTTGGGATTGAACTCCAGATCGAAGACGAGAGTATTTTGATGATAAGCAAAGCCGCGCGTCGTCAGGGTTAGCCCCTCGATAAACTGATGACTGGTCTTCTCCCGGCGGGAGGTCGGGGTGGTCTGATCATTCTGCTCAAAGTCATACTCAAATTCGCTGCCGAGGCGCGGCCGCTCAAGATAAAACATTTGCGCTGGAGCGGTCGGCGCCAGACCGGTCACCAGCAGCATCGTCAGGGTCGTCGTGATCCCGATCCGACGGATAAATCGCAGAGACAGAGCCGACATATCCTTAAAAGGCCTCGCGCAAGTCAGCGCGCAACATCGTGGCGTCGCGCCCCATGTGGGGATTGTGACAATCGAGGCAATCGACCAGCCCTTCGTGCAGATCGGCGTCGTGGATAAAGCCGGCGCCATGGCACTGACGACAAAGGTCATTCGCCGCAACGGTAAGCAGGGCCGGTTCCTTGCTGCTGTGCGGATCGTGGCAACTCACACAGTTCCAGCCCGGTCCATGGGAGTAAAGATCGGCGGCTTGCGCTGCGGCGTTCCCCTTGCTGTTGCCATGACAGCGCTGACAAAGATCGTTGGCAGCCGCCTTGAGCAGGTAGGGTTCCTTGCTGTTGTGGGGCTCGTGGCAGGTCAGACAGTTCCAGCCCGGGCCATGGGCAAAACGCCCGGCGGTCTGAACGGCGGCGTTCCCCTTGCCGGCGTGACAGGCTACGCACAACTCGCCGGGCGGCAGGACGAATTGCCCTGGTGCGATGGTCTTTTTTTCGGTTTCAGAACTGCCGCCACTGCGAAAACCGAAGCCGCCGACGGTCATGACGTGGCACTCGGCACAGGCTTCGCCGACATAGGGCCCATGTGCATACACTCCGGTGAAGACCCTGTCGGCCTGTGCCCGTCTGCTCTTGAGCTGCCGCCTTTCTCGGGCCTCCAGCGCGATCTGAGCGGGATTCGTTTCTTCCGGCGGCACCCAGTCAAGGGGTGGTACGCCGGTAAAAAAGAAGGTCAATACCTGGTAGCGAACTTCGCGGCTGCAGCCGCCGGCCAGCAGCGACACGAGCACCAACAACAGCCAGAGCAGCAGCACATGTCGTTTACTTCGCGGCATCGCTGGACTGTTTTTCCAAATCGCTTAGGGACGCCGGCGCTTGATCCATCTCCGGGGTTCTTTCGCCGATCCAGTCACCAAAGCCGTAGATGTTGAGCTTTTTAAAGCCGATGGAGTTGCTGACGATCACCAGATAACGAACCTTGAAATTCTTGTCAGCGTAGCGTTGAAAATATTCGACGTTCTTGGCGTCGATAAAGACCGCCTGTGGCAGGTAGAGATCGCCGGGGCCGGAGCCGAACTGACTGAAATAGAGGAGCAGCAGGGTGCTCTCATCATCGAAGATCTGGACGTTTTCAAAGGCGGCATCGGTCACGTAGAGCAGTTTGCCGTCCGGTGATACGTCCATGCCTTTTGGGCGGGCAAAACCGCCCAGGGTGGAGCCCGCATAGCCAAACTCCTTGAGGTACTCCCCTTGCGGGTTGAACTTCTGGATGCGGAAATTAAAAGAGTCGTTGACGAAAAGATTGCCCTCGCGGTCGACCCGGACGTGGCTGGGCCGGTCCATCTTCCCCGCTGTCGTGCCACGACCGCCGAGGGTCTGGACGATCTCACCGCTGCTTTTGTCCAGCACCACCACCACATGCTTGAGGAAGTCGGCCACATAGATCCGTTCGCCGAAGACCGTCACGTCCATCGGCCGCTCGAACTGCCCCTCTTTACCGTAACTGCGAACATACGCATTGTCCGGGCCGTAAACTACCACCTGCTTGCGCACCCCATCGGTCACGTATTTGTAGTCGTCGGCGCTGACATGCAGCCCCAACGGTTGACGCAGAGCGCCCTCATTCTCATCCTTGAGCAGGTCGAAAGTCCCTTTTTCCAGGTCGATCATGATAATTCGCCCGAAGGCGAGATCGGTGACGTAGAGCATCCCCTTGACGCTGCCGACGTCCATGGCCCGGCTGATGCCGCGCTTCATTTGTCCTTCGCCGGTCAAAAACTCGCGAAAGGCGTTGGTTTTTTTGCCGATGTCCTCTTCATGGGAGATCGCGGTCAGAAACTGGAGCCGCGGCTGCAGCGGCAGGGGCGGATAAAAAGTCGTGGCAACGGGTGGCGTAGTCGTACAACCGACCAGCAATTGCAGGCTCAAAAAGCAGAGAAACAGCGATACCGCACGAAACATAGAGAGTCTCCTAGGTTAGAGTCTGATTAACGTGAGCCGGCGTTGCCGGCGTGTTGCAGTTCTTCCGGGGTCGCATTCTGCCCCGGCGGGCGCGGGCTGGTGCGTAAGGGATTAAAGGCCGGCTCCAGCCGGTCGTAGTTTGCCTTGATATGACAGTTGGTGGTGCAACTGCCACCACTGGCGGTCGCCGCAAAGCCTACCCCCAGAAGACGATCCCCGAAACGAAAACTCTGGGTGACCAGGCGCGCCTGATAACCGCCGTGAGCGCTGTGGCAGGCGCGGCAAGAGCGCCCCTTATCCTTGTTGACATGGCGATAGTGCAGGTTGAGGTTGCCATTGCGAAAGGCGGTAGCGGTCAGAGTGCGCGCTGCGTTAAAAGCGGCGCTGTCATGGCAGTTCAGACAGAGTTCGTAAGCGGCGGTGCTGTAGCTTTGATAAAAACCGGCCGGATAGGCGGCGTTCAGCAAGCGCGGCTGGTCGCTGGCATGGGGCAAGTGGCAGTCGTTGCAGCCGCCATCGGCAAAGGGGGGGTGGAGGATCGCCTCTTTGTCCTCGAAGAGGGGCTTGGTCGCCGGCAGCTGAATTTTTTGCGCGTCCTCTACCGTCTTGTCGTGACAGCTCCAACACAGAGTGGGCTGGGCCTGGCGCAACAGCTTCGCCTGGGCGGCGCTGTGCGGGTCGTGACAAGCGGTACACTCACCGGTCGCCACCGGGCCGTGCGTCGCGCTGCTGCCGGCAAAGGCATCATGACATTGCCAACAGAGCTCGGCGACATTCTTCCCCGGCCGGGTCGGCGTATGTTGGCTCGGATCAGCCAGCGGATGGCAAAGGGTGCAGCTGTCACGGTCGTCAATGGCGGCGTGCTTGTACTGCTGCTCAAGGAGATCGTCATGACAATCGAGGCAGCTGTCGTCCGCCGCCAAGAGAAAGACCTCACTGGCGCTGCCCGCCTGGCAAAGGAGGGGCGGCACAAAGAGCGCCAAGACAAGGGCGACGAGCAAGATGAGCCGGGGGGGAAAAGAACGATCAAGGGCAGGCATGCGCAATACTCCGACAGGGGGGCTACTTAGTTAATAATCCGAAACAGAGGCAAATTATAGCAAGAAAAGAGAACAAATAAAGGGAATTATTCCATCAACTAGCCACTATAACCGAACCGATCCGGGTGGCAAGGGGGATTTAGGTCTCTTCCTCAACGTGATACCGCACCTCGCTTCTGCACAAAGGCACAGTGCTCGGCGTTCCTATGGTCGCCCGGCACAGCGGTTGTTGCACCGCAACAATCAACAGGCAGGAGACCGGTCGGCCTCCTGCCTGTTGATTGTCAATGGATCCAGATTGCAGTGAAAAAAATGCTGATTGGGACTATTTGTTGTGGCAGGTCAGACAAAGTCCCGACGCCGCGCCGCCAGCTGTGGTGTTGGAGGTGCGCAGGATCCAGGCTGATGTTCCCGCCCCGTTGTGGACATCGTGGCAGGAGGCGCACTGCACCTTGCCGCTCTCCAGGGTTGAGGCGACGCTTGAGCCGTTGGCCCAGGTCGCCAGCGCCGGATCGTGCAGCTCACCATCCGCGGCCGCGCTGTAGACGATGGAGATCGGGTGGCTGCCGCGCAGGTTGAGGTTGCCGCCGTCCATGGCCCGCGGGATAACCCGGCTGAGATTTTCATCCCACATGGTGTGGATGCCGCCGCTGTGCTCGCCGTAACTGTCCATCGCCAAGGTGCCGTCGTGACAGGCCAGGCAGAGCTTGGAGCTGCCGGTCGGCGTGCTATCGACCGCACCATCCAGGCTGGTGAAGCCGGCGTAGCCGTTGGTGTACATGGTGTATGGGGTCTGACTGACGGCCCGGTTCCAGAGCAGGCCGTTCTCGTAGGTGGTCCGCCCCTGGTCGTGGGGGGCATGGCAGAAGATGCAGATTTCCCCGGAATTGTTGAATTCATCCCACGATGCCGCAGAAAAATCATGCTTGCTCTGCCTGATGCCTTCGCCGTATGCGGCCCAGGTCAGCCCGGCAGGGACCAGCACGATCAGCAGCAATGTCAGGGTGATTCGTTTATGCATGGAACCCTCCTCCTTGTTGCGGTGAGTCTTTCCCTTGAAGTGGAATCCTCATCGCAAAAACAAGTCAGGGGAGGGAGACTTTATTTGTCTCCCTCCCCTGATGGAAGTCATGTTGCCAGACTTCGCTGACTTGCTTGCTTACTTGTTGTGGCAGGTCAGGCACAGAGCCGAAGCAGTCGACGTTCCGTCGCCACCTTTGGCAGCATCAAGGGTGTTGGGGCTGCGCAGCAGGGAGGAACCAGCGGCAGTACCCTTGTTGTGGACGTCGTGGCAGCTGGCACACTGAACCTTGCCGTCTTCCAGAACCTTGGCGATGGAGCTGCCGTCAGCAAAAAAGGTTGTAGCCGCTACGTTCAGTTCGCCGTCAAGTGCTTCCTCGTAAGTGATGGAGATCGGATGGTTGCCTTCGAGGTGACCGGTGCTGGCGCCCTGGTTGAGGCTGGCATTTTCGTAAGCGGCGATGGTGATGGTGCCGAGAGCTTGCTTGTTGTCAAAGGCGTCGATGTTGGTGGCGCCATCATGACAGCTGAGGCAGAGTTTGGAGCTGCCGGTGGGCTGGGCATCAACAGTGCCGTCAAGGCTGGTGAATCCGCCCTGGTTACTGTACATGGTGAAGGTCAGATCAGAGGTCTTGTGGTTCCAGAGCAGGCCGTTTGTGTAGGTGGTGCGGCCCTTGTCATGCGGGGCATGGCAGACGCGGCAGATTTCCTGGCGATTGTTCCAACCTTCGGCGGGGGCTGTGGCAGCCTTGTTGGCAAGGTTCACGTTGTCCGAGAAGTCATGCGAGCTGCCTTGGATGCCCAAACCGTCGTTAGCGGTGGCGGCCAGAGCCATCGAGGCACCGGCGGTAACCATTGCTGCTGCTGCCATAAGTACGAGAAATTTTTTCATCTGTCATTCTCCTCCCATTTGCTGGGTGTTATTGCCCTGCCAGGTCGTGGCAGGATCGGGTTAGTGACTGTGCGGATGCACGCTTGTAAATGAACGGGTTTCGTTATAGCAATAGCGATGCCAACTTGAAATAAATCTTTTTTATGTCGTAATTACGAGGTGTTAGCTTGTTTTTTTAAGCTCTTTTGGCTGATTGCCCGCTCTGCTTAACTGTTCAAAAATCGACAGCGCTGGCATCTCTGAATTGCTAACACTATGGAATAAAACAACTTTTATAAAAGGATCGGGAATTGTTCAAATTTCGACAGGAGGGGGGAGGGAGAAGGCGATTGCGAGTAAAGGCGGGGAAAGGAGGAAGAATCCCCCCCCTGGTGTTGCCTGCAGAGGAGTGTCCAATTTTCGGCAGGGGCAATGCGCCGCCCCTTCAGGACGACTTTTCGAGGCCGTAACTCTTGATCTTGCTGTAAAGGGTGCCGCGGGCGATGCCGAGGGCTTCGGCGGCCTGGGACAGGTTCCAGTTTTTGGCTTCGAGGACCTGGCGGATGACAGTCGCTTCGATCTCGGGGAGGAGGGAAGAGGTGAGGTTGAGATGGAAACCGGCGCTCTGTTTGTTGTCCCGCAGCTCGGTTGGCAGGTGCGCCGGCTGGAGTTCTGTGCCGCTGCAGAAGACGACCGCGCGGGCGATGACATTGCCGAGCTCCCGCACGTTACCGGGCCAGTGATAAGCGCAAAGGAGATCGAGCGCTTCTTTGCTGATCGCCTTGATCCCTTTGTTATTTTCTTGACTGTACCTGTGCAGGAAATAATCGGCGAGGAGGGGGATGTCGGTGCGGCGCTGCCGCAAGGGGGGCGCGGTCAGGGTGACGACGTTGAGGCGATAATAAAGGTCTTCGCGAAAGCTCTTCTCTTGAATGGCGGCTTCGAGGTCTTTGTTGGTGGCGCAGATGATGCGGGTATCGACTTTGATGGTTTCAGTGCCACCGACGCGCTGAAAGGTGCCGAGTTCGAGAACCCGCAGCAGGGCGACCTGGGTGGCCAGCGGGATGTCGCCGATTTCGTCGAGAAAGATGGTGCCGTTATGGGCGTGCTCAAAAAATCCGGCTTTGCGTTTATCGGCGCCGGTAAAGGCCCCTTTTTCATGACCGAAGAGGGCGCTGTTGATCAGTCCTTCGCTCAAAGCTGCGCAGTTGACCGGGACAAAGACCTGGTCGCGGCGGGGACTGCGGGCGTGCAGGGCGGCGGCGATCAACTCTTTGCCGGTGCCGCTTTCGCCGCGAATAAGGACGGTGGCATTGGTCGGAGCGGTGCGGCGGATGCATTCGAAGAGTTCGAACATCGCCGGATCCTGTCCAATCAGGTTCTCGAAATGGAACTCCGCACTGCTGTCCTCTTTATTCCCGTCCAGCAGTTGTCGGTGCTTGAGGATCTTCTCCAGCTGCATCAGCAATGAAGTGATGTCAAAGGGTTTGAGAATGTAGTCGTAGGCGCCGGCTTTCATTGCCCGCACCGCTTCGTGGCTGGAGTCGACGCCAGTGAGGATGAGGACGAAGATTTCGGCATAGCGCTGGCGGATCTCCTGCAACAGCTCGATGCCGTCCATCCCCGGCATCGACAGGTCGCTGAGGACAATCTCCGCCGGAAAAGTCTTGAGCCGTTGCAGGGCCGCGGCGCCGCTTTCGGCGGTTTCGATCTCAAACCGGGGATCGTCGCCGAGCTCGCGGGAAAAGATCCGGCGGTAAGCGGCTTCGTCGTCGACATAAAGGAGGCGGGTCTTTTTAGTCGTCAAGGTCTGCTCCTGGCGTTCTTTGATTGATCGCGCTGTCGCCCTCGGCTTCGCCCTTGGGGGCGCGTGGTTGAGAGCGGATATCGAAAGGGAGGCGGATGATAAAGGTTGTCCCCACCCCCGGCGCGCTTTCGACCCGGAGCTCACCCTGATGCCGGACGATAATATCATAAGCGATGCTCAAGCCCAGGCCGGTGCCGACGCCGATCGGTTTCGTGGTGTAAAAGGGGGTGAAAATCCGCTCAAGTTTTTCTGCCGGGATGCCGCAGCCGCTGTCGGCGATAGACAGATAGATCTGCTCATTCTCAGTCCAGCTGCGCACATGGATCTCTCCTGTGCCGGTGATGGCCTGGGCCGCATTCAGCAACAGATTCATCAAAACCTGATTGATTTGGTCGGTATAGCAATAGATTTGCGGCAGCTCGCCGTAATCCCGCAGGACCGTGACCTTGTCGCGTAATTCGGGGCGAAGGATGGTCAGGGTGCTCTCCAGACAGTGATGCAGATCGGTCAGCTGGAGTTGTAAATGGTCCTGCCGCGAAAAGCTGCGCAAGCTCTGGACGATCCGGGTGATCCGGCCCGTCCCGTCCCGACATTCTTCGATCATTTCCGCAAGGTCTGCGAAAACTTTTTGAACTTTGAAATCGCGCTGGCCTTTTTCCCAGGCGCTCATCAGGTCGCTGTCGCCCCGGGATTTGATCAGTTCTGCCTGGAGGGCGATAAAATGGGCAAGTTGATCGAAATAGCGCGCGAAGAGATCGAGATTATGGCTGACAAATCCCACCGGGTTGTTGATGTCGTGGGCCACCCCGGCCGCGAGCTGACCGATACAGGCCATCTTGTCCTGATGGAGGATGGTCGCCTGTTTGGCCTGCAAATCAGCGTAGGCGGCGGCGAGCTCGTTGCGGTTCTTTTCGATCTCGTGGTTGGCGACTTCAAGTTTCGCGGTCCGCTCATGGACGCGTTCTTCGAGTTGTTCGTTGAGCAGTTGTAAATCGACTTCGACTTGCCGGCGGAGTTCGATTTCTGTGGCCAGAGAGTGATTGATTGTTTCGATCGCGTTCTTTTCATCGACGAGCTGCTGGGTGGTTGTCGTTAATTCGCGGTCGGTCCTGCCGAGGATGCGCCAGGCAAAGATGAAGAGGGCACCTGAGAGGAAGAGGCCGATGCCGATGACGCGGACAATAAAAAGGTAAAAAACTTTGGTCTCGTTGGTGGTGTCGTAGAGGAGATAGTAATCACCGATCAGTCGATTTCCTGCTTCGATCAAGGCCAATTGCCGGGTGGCGAAACGGCGGCCGTCGCCACTGTTAATCTCGTACCATGATCCGCTGTTGTTGATTCTACCGGTCAGGTTGAGGATTTTGGCGAGGTTGGCTTCGGGAATCTCCAGGCTGCTGTCGATCACCACTTTGCTCGGGAAGGTCTCCCATAGACTGGTACGATGGAGGCGGTGCATGCCTTCTTCCCACTTGGCGCGGTCAAGATATTCTTTTTGCACGCTCACGACGTAGTCGAAACCACCAATCTTGCGCAGAGCGGAGAGGAGCGTCTCGATCTCGGTGCCGATTTCGATGAAACCAAGCAGGCCGTTTTCGTCGCGCCAGGGGGTCACCACCCGCAGCGTCAGAGTGCCGAGATCGCCAAGTTCGAGCCCATGGGACGGCATTCCCGTGTTAATGGCGTGCCGCAGAGTCTGGCGGGTAATCAGGTCGCCAAAGACTTCCGGTCGATAAGCGCGCAAAAAGTTGTGACCATCGGGGGTGTGATAATAAAGGTGGGTGATTCCGGCGTTCTCTGCCATGCGGGCATAGAAGGGAGCGGCTTGCCGGTAAAGGGCGCTCCGGTCGCCGTTACGCATGGCCACCAGCGATAATTGGTCATCGGCGAGAAACTGGCCGACAGTGGTCATGACTTCAACGCGGCGGGCAATGACTTCGTTTAACGTCGATTGGGCGACTTCGTAGCGGTGGGCAAGTTCCCGCTCAATCTTTTCTTCGCGAATGGCGTAACCACTATAAAGAAAAGCAGCGAAGAGGACCAAAAAGGTTAGAGTCAAAGGAATCATGACTCTTCTGCGGATATAGCGACGGGTCATAAAATCATCTTTTCCTGCGGCAAAGGGGTGATGAATGAGGGCAGACACCGAGAGATTAAGCTGTTGAAGCGTTTTCTGTCAACGACGTTGTCCCCAACTCCGTCCGGCCGGTCCAATCTGGTCAGCCGCTTGCCTCCAAAGTAAGGCACAGGGTAAGATAAATTCCAATATCCCTTGAAGGAGTTGATATGGCACAACAGGAACGGGAAGCGATCCTCCGCTTGTTTGACACCCTCGACCGCGAGCACCTGGCCGGCAAGCACGAAGCTTTGCAGTTGGCGATCATCACTCTCCTTTGCGGCGGTCACCTCCTTTTGGAAGATCGTCCCGGACTCGGCAAGACCACCCTGGCCCTGGCTTTGGCCCGCGCCACTGGCCTCCTCTTTGGCCGGGTGCAGTGTACCAGTGATCTCCTCCCCTCCGATATTACCGGATTGTCGATCCTTGATCGCGCCGCCAACGATTTTCGTTTCATCCCCGGCCCGATCTTTTGCAACATCCTTTTGGTCGACGAACTTAATCGTGCCATGCCCCGCACCCAAAGCGCCCTTTTGGAAGCAATGGAGGAGCGCTGCGTGACGGTCGAAGGGGTGACGCACCGTCTCCCCGAGCCGTTCATGGTCATTGCCACCCAGAATCCCGGCGAGCAGGTCGGCACCTTTCCTCTCCCCGAGTCACAGCTCGACCGCTTCCTGATCACCACCGGCATCGGTTACCCTGCCGCCGAGATCGAGCGCCAGATCATCGCCGGCGGCGGTATCGGCGATGAGCTGAAACATATCGAACCCCTGCTAACGCAGGAGGAGCTTCTGTCCAGTCGTAAAGCGGCGCAGAAGGAGGTGCATCTGGCGGCGGCGATGATCGATTATATCCATCGCATTGCTGTTGCTACCCGCAATGCCCCGATGGTCAGCGCCGGCATCTCGCCGCGCGGCGCCATTGCCCTTGCCCAGAGCGCCCGCGCTTGCGCTTGGCTGCAGGGGCGCGATCATGTCATCCCCGAGGATGTCCAAGCGATGCTGCTGCCGGTTGGCGCCCATCGGCTGATCCTGCGCCCCGAACATGAGGGGCTCAACAAACGCGAGGTGCTGTCATCGCTCGTCCGCACACT
>JAHYIW010000040.1 GCA_019429445.1 Desulfuromonadaceae bacterium | reverse complement strand
CCCCCTATTATGCGTCCCCCTATTATGCGTCCCCCTATTATGCGTCCCCCTATTATGCGTCCCCCTATTATGCGTCCCCCTATTATGCGTCCCCCTATTATGCGCGAGAATGTTGAACATCAGTCGCGCCGGAGTCAGCCTGGCCGCGCGAAGGGGTGAAGAGATCTACCAGCGGAGCAAGGAGTTGCAGGCCGTTGTTTTTGGTTTGCAACGTTAATTGTCTGTAAAGTAATCTGAATCCAACCTTTTCAATTCATATACAGCATCGGTCGAGACTCCGACGCCGAAATCAATCATGAGTTGCGCAAGCTGTTGGCCATCAATGAGGATAATTTTGCTGTCAATAGCGGAAACATATTCGTGTGAGCCGTTGGAAAATTCGGAGGTAGTAATGAAAATGCCTTTGCGTGCTCGCTTTCCTTGCAACGCACCAGCAAATTTTTGAATCTCAGGGCGAGAAACATTATTTTCCCAGCGCTTTGCTTGAATGTAGATGATGTCTAGCCCAAGTCTATCCTCTTTAATAATGCCATCAATTCCTTCATCTCCGCTGCGACCGATAGCTTGGCCTGCGTCCTTACGGGAGCCGCCGTAGCCCATCTTGACGAGAACTTCAACAACAACCTTTTCAAAAAAGATCGGAGACGAAGTTTTCAACTGAGCGAGGATCTCGCTTACGAGATTCTCACGTATAGTCTGATACGCTTCTTCAAGCCGTTCGCCTGGCGTCTGGGTTTCTTGGTCGTCCGATATAGATGTCTTCTGTTGCTGATTAACCTTGTGTTTATCCCGTGCTTCAATGTACTCGGGAAACTCTCTAAGGTAGCGCAGGTTGATCTCGGTTGGCTTTTTTTCGAGTACTTCCTGACCACGTGTGGTAATGCGGAAAACACCTCTGCGAGTGTTCTCTACCAGACCTGCCATTTTCATATGAGCACGCGCCCAAGCAACACGGTTGTCGATTACGCATTGTTGCCCGCTGGGAAGAAGCTCTTTTTGCTCATCTTCTGACAAGTTAAATTCCATCGCAAGGGCATCAAGAGCGTCCCTGTTTGTGTGTTCTTTCCCATCAGCACAAAATTTTAATAGGGGGAGCATGATGCTCTGAAAATCTGGTATGGCCATATCAAATTACCTTCTTCATTACTTGTGCTAACGTCTCACATCACCGGCAGCAAAAAGTAGAGCGAGGAACGAGCGGCGCTTTTTGCTGTCCGAGTGCATGTGTTTGTTAGCTCTTTTGCTTTGTGTCGATAATTTCAAAATTGACCCCGGCTAAGACTCTCTTTAGCTCTTCCATGATCAAATCAACACGTTTTTCTATAAATTGATCCAATGCATCAGGCGGCATACCTTCTTGCCTTGACCACTCCAAAAGCTCGCTTGGCAAAAAGTGATTATTAATAACGGCCTCGAACTCCGGATTTAAATCATATTCTTGAATGTAGTTGAGCGGATTCTTATCACTGATTTCTAAGTTCGTAATTTGTGTAAGATACGCGATATTCATTAGATTATTATTATTCAATTCATTTGAACCAGGATTTTGTGAAATATAGTTTGTTGGAAATATATGGTGCAAGTTCGGCTTATCTGTGGAAAAGAAGAAATTATCAACAATCACATTTCTATCAGTGTACTTCCAGTCTTTTGGCTGTTTGCTGGAATATAAGGAAAGTATTGCTCTGGATAATCTACCTTTTGAGCTATACGACGAATTTCTTAAGGTTTCTCTGTCAATCAAAAACCTTGGGAACTCACTTTTCTCATTTCGCTTTTGTGCGTTAAGAAACTCTATGTGTGAATTGACGTCCCCAGTATTGCTCAGAAGGTCATCATTATGAAAACTATGAAACCAGAAGTATTTTTTGAGTAAACCATAATCCGGGCTTGCGTTCTTGAAAAAATAGGCAGCAATTGTTAAATAGAAATATCTGTACGGAATAAGTTGGGGGCCTTTAATGTTTAATGTGTTTTCAAAGAAATCAAAAGTTTTATTTATTGCTTTCTTTGCAGGCTCCCAAATTTCCTCGATTTGCTCAGTTTTTATATCATTGAGGTAACGTGGAGTGATATTCCATATTCCCGATTTGTCAATGTTTTCACGGATCAAAATAGCAATGATTTGCAAATAATCAAAATCGCTGATCATCATAAAATTGCTATTGTTCAACTTGCGGAAATTATCAATGTATTCCCGCAGGTAGAATCCGGCTTTGTTTTCAGATTTCGGCCTAAATGTTTTCGCTACAACAATATCAAATATATCAAGCGGCTTACCTGCCTGGTTTATTCGCTCAAAAATCTGGCATACTTCCGCGACTTGAATCCCTTTTAACTCGATAAATGACAGCCTGTAGTTATCAAGAACTTGCTTGAGCCTTCTTAGTTGTTCACGTATGGGGTGGTCGTAGTCTTTGTAATCGCCAAGCTCACTTTCCACCAAAGAACGTTCTACGGATCCAAAATTATTTTTAATGTCGATGAGTTTTACGATGATGCCAGCGTTGAATTTATTTTGCCTTCCGGTGTTTCTCAGGAAAACGCCATTTTTATCATCTATTTCCTCCCAGTATAAAAATCTTTTTTTGTAACTTTCATCGTCTGTTTCCGTTTCGCCCTCAATTGACAAATCAATGTATATTGATGGATCAAATCCATCTTTCCCCTCAATCGCTCCCCCATATAAAGACGTCAGCAGCGAAGTTGTACGCTGCTGTCCATCTAAAATATATTGGTATTCGCTTCGGTTGAATGTCCCCTCTGATATGAGATGGCCACCAATCTTTCTATGGTTTTGAAGTTTTATATCGGTTTTCCACACCAAGATACTTCCAAGCGGGTAAAACTTGTAAATGCTATCCCATAATTTCTTTACATTTTCCTTTTCCCACACGACATCCCGCTGGAATGTTGGAATCTGATAATCGAGATTTTCCAACTCATCCAAGTAAGTTGTGATGCCCTTGTCAGTGGGTCGTATCCTATCGGTAAAGTTCATTTTTACTCCGTAGTGAATTTAGAGAGCTAACAGTATTTAGACTGGTCAGTATAAGACGCCAATTTGCGGCCCGATGCCGCATAAGACACCAAAACAGATTTGACCATGCCAACATAACACGCTGAACTCAAACAGCAATAACAATTTCAACGTCATATGACGGGGTTTTATACAGACCCGGATAAGAACCCGATTTCCGCCAACAGCTCCACCATCAAAAACCGGCTATCCTCAAACGCACAAAAGCCGCCCGGCAGCATCGTGCTGCCTGAGCGGCTTCATCAACGGATCGATTGAAATTTTGTTTTTCCCATCTCATCCTCCCGAAACATCAGAACTTCAGCTCTTATACAAAAACCATGAAAGCACGTCAATCGGTCATTCTTGACACGTCGTTCTCCCTGTGTTACCAAGGCAGGCAGTTTTGTTGTTAAACCTGTTCTTTTATCCCCGTTAAACAGGAGACCACAGTATGAATCGCGAGACATCCAAAGCATTTTTTGATCGAGCCAAACGCCTGATCCCCGGTGGCGTCAACAGTCCGGTGCGGGCTTTTAAATCGGTCGGTTGTGATCCGCTCTTTATCAGCCGCGCCGCCGGCTCGAAGATCTACGATGCCGACGGCAATGCCTATATCGACTATGTTGGTTCCTGGGGGCCGATGATCCTCGGCCACTGCCACCCCAAGGTGGTTGAGGCGATTCAACAGGCGGCAGCGGGCGGTGCTTCGTTCGGCGCGCCGACCGAAAAGGAGATCACCCTGGCCGAGATGGTCTGCGACGCCTATCCGAATATCGAGATGGTGCGCATGGTCTCCTCCGGCACCGAAGCGACGATGAGCGCCATCCGGCTGGCGCGCGGCTATACCGGGCGCGACAAGATCCTCAAGTTTGACGGCTGCTACCACGGTCACGCTGACAGCCTGCTGGTCAAGGCCGGTTCGGGGCTTGCCACCTTCGGCGTGCCGACCTCTCCCGGTGTCCCGGCTGACTTTGCCAAGCACACTTTGACCGCAACCTACAACGACCTCGAAGAAACCAAACAGCTGGTCGCCGCCAACCAGGGGGAGATCGCTTGTATCATCCTCGAGCCGATTGCTGGCAATATGGGGTGCGTTGCTCCCCGCGCCGGGTTCCTCGAAGGGCTGCGCGCCCTGTGTGATGCTGAAGGGATCGTGCTGATTATCGACGAGGTCATGACCGGTTTCCGTGTTGCGTACGGTGGCGCTCAGGAACGCTTCAAGGTTTACGGCGATCTGGTCTGCCTCGGCAAGATTATCGGTGGCGGTCTGCCGGTCGGCGCGTTCGGCGGGAAGCGGGAGATCATGAGCTGTCTCTCCCCGGATGGCGGCGTCTACCAGGCCGGCACCCTGTCGGGGAATCCGCTGGCGATGAGTGCCGGGATCGCGACGTTGACACTGCTCAAGGAAGAGGGGTTTTACGCTATGATCGAGGAGAAGAGCGCCTATCTGTGCAAGGGGCTGGCGGAAGCGGCCAGCGCGGCGGGGGTGCCGACCTCACTGCAACGCGTTGGCGGGATGTTCTGTACCTACTTTCAGGCGGACGAGGTTTTCGCCTTCGCCGATGTCAAAGCCGCCACCCCGGCGATCTTCGCCAAATTCTTCCGGACCATGCTCGACGAGGGGATCAACCTTGCCCCGAGCCAGTACGAAGCGGGCTTCATGAGCGCTGCCCATTCGACCGACGATCTGGACAAAACGATCGCGGCGGCGGCCAAGGCATTCAAAAAGCTGTAATTGTCGACAGCGTAACAAAGCCCGGATTCCCTTGCCTCGGGGATCCGGGCTTTGTTATCGAAAGCAGGGAGAGTCAGTTGCGCTCTTTGCTCCAGAACTTGTCAAGAAAGCGGTCCCGTCCGGAGCCGTAGCGATAATAATTGTAACGCAGCGGATTCTTTTTGTAGTAGTCCTGATGGTACTCTTCTGCCGGATAAAAGTGCCCCGCCGGGATAATTTCCGTGACTATCGGCGCACTGAAGCGTCCGGATGCGGCGAGGGCTGCCTTTGATGCGACGGCTTGCTGGCGCTGCTCTTCATCCAGATAAAAGATCGCCGAGCGATAGTGAGTGCCGCGATCAAAAAACTGCCCGCCGTCGTCCACCGGGTTGATATTCATCCAGAAAACATCAAGAAGTTGACGATAACTGACGGTCGTCGGGTCAAAACTGATCTCGATCGCCTCGACGTGGCCGGTTCCTCCGGCGGAAACCTCTTCGTAGCGCGGATTGGCGCGCTCACCACCGGTATACCCGGAGACCACCGCAAAGACTCCGGCCAGCTTTTCAAAAGGGGGCTCCATACACCAGAAGCACCCCCCGGCAAAAATTGCCTTATGTGGTGTGGAATTCATCGTGTTTTCTCCCCAGCCTGGCCAGTCCAGCAACAGCCCGAGAGCGACCATCAAGAGTGTTTTCATTGTTACCTCGCCTTTCGCGACAGACACGCAACGCGGTGTCGGCACAAAGAACTGCGGGGCACATCATCAAAAAGACCCGCGTCAGGCTGCCCGGCTATTCGTCTTATCTGCCCCAACCCCTGCTCGTCTTCGCTTTTATTACAAAGCTATCCCCATTATTACTTCCGGTCAAGACTGCGCGAGACAGAATGTCGCGTAAACCGGCGCAAACGCTGTGAAGAGACACCGGCCGCCCGGCTCAGCCGATGCGCCGGATTTGAATCGTTGGTCAGCGCCGAAGCTGAAATCATGGTAACGTCGATTGTTCCTTGTGATTCGGTGTCCCTTCGCCCTATAATCAGGGAACCGGAGCGAGGAGGTGACGGATGAAATTTACCAAAATGCACGGTGCCGGGAACGATTATATCTACGTCAATTGTTTCGAGGAGGCGGTTGCCGAACCGGCCGCGCTGGCGGTAGAAATCAGCAATCGTAATTTCGGCATCGGTTCCGACGGGCTGGTTCTCATCCTGCCCTCGACCGTCGCCGATGTGCGAATGCGGATGTTCAACGCCGACGGCAGCGAAGCGGAGATGTGCGGCAACGGGATTCGCTGCGTTGCCAAATATGCCTACGATCACCGACTGGTGCGGCGCAAGCGGATGGATATTGAAACCGGCGCCGGGGTGTTGACCGTCGAGCTGTTGACCAACGCGGCCGACCTGGTCGAGCGGGTGCAGGTCAATCTGGGCATTCCGCGACTGCTGCGCGGAGATATTCCGATGACCGGCGAGCCGGAGAAGAAAGCGCTGAATATTGAGATTGAAGTGCTGGAACGCACCTTCCGCGCAACCTGTGTCTCGATGGGGAATCCACACTGCGTGATTTTTGTCGACAATCTGGCGGCTTTTCCGGTCTCCGAATTCGGTCGTCATATCGAGCGCCACCCCTTTTTCCCCAACCGCACCAACGTCGAGTTCGTCCGGGTGATGTCACGCACCGAGGTGAAACAACGGACCTGGGAGCGCGGCGCGGGGGAAACGCTGGCGTGCGGAACCGGAGCGGCGGCAGTGACCGTGGCCGGAGTGCTCAACGGGCTGACCGATCGCAAGATTGTCAACCACTTGCGGGGCGGTGACCTCGAAATGGAATGGCGCGAGTCAGGCGAGGTGCTGATGACTGGCCCGGCGGTTGAGGTTTTTAACGGGGTATATATTCCACGATGAACTGTTCAATGTGCAGCAAATGGGACGCTGACACCGAGCTGCGAATCGCGACGCTGGAACACTGCCGCGTGGTGCTTAACCGCGACCAGTTTTTCCCCGGCTACTGCCTGGTTTTCACCAAAGCGCACGTCACCGAACTCTTTCATCTTGACCCGCCGACGCGGGGTGCGATCATGGAGGAGGTGAACCGGGTAGCGGCGGCGCTCAACGTCGTTTATCAGCCGACCAAGATCAACTACGAATTACTCGGCAACATGGTGCCGCATATGCATTGGCACCTGGTGCCGCGTTTTAGCAGCGATCCGCTCTGGCCGCGACCGATCTGGAGCGAACCGCATGCTGAAAAGTATTTGAACGCGGCCGAGACTGCGGCGACCCTCGACAGTATCAAGGGCGCGCTGCGCAAAACGGGACGGCAGGCAAAGCTGTTCCCGGTAATCTAGATTGAATCCAGATGCAAGCTGTCCTTTTCGACCTCGATAACACCCTCTACGCCGCCGAACGCGAGCTCTTCTCGCTGATTGATGTGCGCATCAACCGCTACATGGAAGACGTGGCCGGCATCCCGGCGGCCAGCGTTGACGATTTGCGCCGCAGCTACTGGGAAGCGTACGGGGTTACGCTGCAAGGGCTGATTCGCCATCATGGTGTCGACCCGGAAGACTATCTTGATTATGTCCATGATGTTGATGTCACGTCGCGCCTGCACGCTGATCCTGCTCTGCGTAAGCAGCTGGGAGGTTTGACCATCCCCTGCTATGTTTTCACCAACGGTTCGCGCGGTCATGCCGAGCGCGTCCTCGCTGCACTCGGCATCGCGGATCGATTTGCGGGAATTTTTGATATTCGCGTCGCCGCCTATCGACCCAAGCCATTCCCCGAACCGTATCGTCAGGTGCTCGTGGAACTGGACCTTGCCGGTGAAGACTGTGTGATGGTCGAGGATTCACACGATAATCTGCTGACCGCCCAACAACTGGGGATGCGCACCGTGTTGGTCGGTCCCCACGCCAGACCTAACGGCTTTGACGCGCAGGTGGCGACGGCGTCACAGGCGGCGGCGGTGATCGGCGGCTGGCAGGGGGGCGCTCCTGCCACAGGCACACATAAAGGAATAGTGTAATGCAACCACTCGGTGCACATATGTCGATCAGCGGCGGGCTGCACAATGCCTTTGCGCATGCTGCAGCAGCGGGCTGTAGCGCTTTGCAGATCTTTACCAAAAACGCGAACCGCTGGGCGGGGAAAGCGATCAGCGACCAGGATGCCGCGCAATTCAAGGCCGCCTGGAAAGCAAGTGAAGTGGGTCCGGTGGTGGCGCACGACAGTTATCTGATCAACCTCGCCGCGCCGGATGACGCCAAATGGGAGCAGGCCAAGGCGGCCTTCAGTGACGAACTGGAGCGCTGTCAGCTGCTCGGCGTTCCGGCGCTGGTGATGCACCCCGGAGCTCACCTGGAAAGCGGCGTTGCGACCGGGATCGAACGCGTCTGTGCCGCGTTTCGGGAGATCTTTGCCAACGCTCCGCCGGTGACCGTGCTGCTCGAAACAACCGCCGGGCAGGGGAGTTACCTCGGGGCCAGGTTCGAGGAACTGGCGGCGATTATCGCCGGGGTTCCCGGCGGAAATTTCGGTATCTGCTTTGACACCTGTCATGTCTTCGCTGCCGGGTACGACATTTCCACCGCCGCCGGGTATGCGGCGACGCTGACTGAATTCGACCGCATTGTCGGTTGCGACAAGATCGCCGCCTTCCATCTCAACGACAGCCAGAAAGGGTGCGGCTCACGGGTGGACCGGCACGCGCATATCGGCGCGGGGGCGATCGGACTGGAGGGTTTTCGCGCCCTGATGCGCGACGAACGCTTCGCCAGAATCCCCAAAATTCTCGAAACCCCGAAAGGGGATGACGGGGAGATGGATGTGAAAAATCTGGCGCTGTTGCGCGAACTGGCGGGAGAGTAATTGAGTAATTATTTACCACCCGTTCGCTGCGCTCACTGGAGATCACGGAGGACACGAAGAAAGCACTCTTTGATTTTCTGCTTATGCACCTCGCTCCCACAGCAATAGCATTATCGCAGCCCAGTCCCTGTGGGAGCGGCTTTCAGCCGCGAAGGGTCTTCGCGGTGGAAAAAGGTCAAGAATGAAAGCTGTACTGCAACGCGTCTCCTCCGCCAGCGTCGAGGTCGGCGGGGCAACGGTCGGTGCCATCGGTCCGGGGTTGCTGGTGCTGCTCGGGGTTGAACAGGGGGACACCGTCACCGATACGCGATATCTGGTTGAAAAAACTGCCGGGTTGCGGATTTTTGAGGATGATGCCGGGAAGCTGAACCGGTCGGTGAAGGAAATCGGCGGCGAGGTGTTGGTCGTTTCCCAGTTCACCCTCCTTGCCGATTGCCGCAAGGGGCGTCGTCCCGGTTTCTCCGCTGCCGCCCCGCCGGAGATCGCCAACCCCGTGTATGAAGATTTTGTCGCGCGATTGCGCGCCCAGGGCCTGACGGTAGCGACCGGTATCTTTCAGGCGACGATGGACGTTAAACTGGTCAACCAGGGACCGATCACCATGCTGCTCGACAGCCGGAAGAGAGACTGATGCACGGCGACGATAAAGATACCCCGCAATGGGATGGGCCGAGCAAATCGGCGCTCAAGCGCGACGCCAAAGCGGTCGAGGATCTGGTCTGGCAACTGCTGGAACTGGGTGACGCCGATCTGCCGAAGCTGGAAGTGTGTGAAGAAGTGCGTGCCGAGTTGCTGCTGTTGCGCTCGATCGATGCGCGTGGCGGTCAGCGGCGCCAGATCAAGCATCTGGCCGGGGTGCTGCGCAAGCGTGAAGATGACGTCCGGTGGCTGCGCGACTTTCTGGCCGGAAACGCTGCCGAACAGTACGCCGCCAATGCCCGCCAGCACGAACTGGAAGCATTGCGCGAACGACTGGTGACGGCACACGACGCGGCGGCCACATACGCCGAAATATGTCAGCGCTGGCCACTTCTTGACTGCAAACGGTTGCGCAATTTACAGAAATCGGTCCTCGCCAATGGGGACAAAAAAGCCTACCGGGAGATTTTTCGGTTATTGCGCAGTGCGGCGGACGACGCGGCGGGTTAATGACAGGCTACTTCTGTTGGCAGGCTATTTCTTGACCGCCGGGATGAATTCATTTAGGATGAAACACCGACCTCATGAAAGGAATTTTCGATGAAAATCGTTGTTGATACAAATAAATGCCGTGCCAGTGGAAACTGTGTTGTCGCCTGTCCGGTCGACGCAATCACTATTGTCAATGGTGCTGCGGTTATCGATCATGACCGCTGTGATCTGGACGGTATCTGTATTCCGGCATGCCCCCATCAGGCACTTGATTTCGACGAAAAGTGACTGCTGGCACGCCCTGTTCGCTGCTGCGACACGTTGAAAATTCAGCGCTTCCCCTGCTTCTCGAAGCGAACTCCTTGAATTTATTGCCCGGTTGGCAGCCGCCCCTGCCTGTTTAAAAACGCGATTCAACAACGCACACGAGTTCGCCCTCTTTGACTCTTCGATGTCAGGATTAATATGAGATTCAAGCAACTTTCACGTATCATCGCCCTGCTTTTGACCGTCGTTCTCGGTCTGCTACTGGTTACCGGGGGCAGCTTTGGAAAGATCGGTCAGGACGACGATGAACTGGCAAACCGCACCAAGCTTCTCGGCTATCTGCTGCGCGAGAAATTGCGGCAGGAGCATTACAGCCGCAAGCCGTTTGATGACACGTTTTCGACGGCCGCTTTCTCTTTGTTCCTTAAACAGCTCGACTCCCAAAAGCGTTTTCTGCTGCAAGGCGACGTTGCCGAGCTGCGCCGGTTTGCGACAAAAATTGACGACGAAATGCAATCGGGCCAGATAGAATTGCCGTTCGTTGCCGGCACTATCATGCAACGGCGCATCGGCGAGGCACAAAAGACGGTCGAGCAACTCTTTGCGGGAAAATTCGATTTTGATCGTGACGAAACACTCGAAACGGATATTGACAAGCTTGATTATTGTAATAACGCCGCCGCACTGCGTGACCGTTGGCGAAAAATCGTTAAATATCAGACGATCACCCGCTACCTCAACCTGCTCGAAGACGAATCCGAGGCGCTGGCAAAAAAGACCGTGACGCAAGCGGCATTGCGCGAACAGGCGCGTGAAAAAACCCGCAAAAAATTCGCGGATTATTTTTCCCGCCTGCTTGAAGAACAGCCGCAGGAGCGCGTTGATCGCTATTTTAATGCGGTCACCCGGGCGTTCGATCCGCACACCAACTACCTGCCGCCGAAAATCAAGGAAGACTTTGATATCAGCATGCGCGGCTCCCTCGAAGGGATCGGCGCGACGTTGCGTGAGGAAGACGGGTATATCAAGGTCATCCAGATCATCCCGGGCAGCGCCGCTGATCGACAGGGGCAGCTTGCCGCTGACGATATTATTCTCACGGTTGCTCAGGGGCGCGCTGAACCGGTCGAGATTACCGACATGCGTCTGCGTGATGCGGTCAGCCTGATTCGCGGCAAAAAGGGCACCGAAGTTCGCCTTACGGTAAAGAAAAGTGACGGGCGCAAACTGATTATCCCGATCATCCGCGATGTCGTTCAAATTGAAGAAACCTTTGTTAAATCGACGACGCTGAAGGATTCCTCGGGGAATTTGTTCGGTTATATCCGCATCCCCTCCTTTTATCGTGATTTTAAGGAAACCCGCAATGGCGGCGACGGGCGCAACGCGACCGACGACGTTCGGGCGGCACTGGAAACGTTGTCCAGGGAAAAAATCGCCGGTTTAATCCTTGATTTACGCAACAATGGCGGGGGAGCGCTGACCGATGCTGTGGCGATCGCCGGACTCTTTATCGAAAGCGGGCCGGTCGTGCAGGTCAAGGACAGTCGTGACCGGATTCAGGTCTTGCGTGATCGTGATCAGGACATCGATTATCGCGGTCCAATGGTGGTTCTGGTCAACAAGTTCAGCGCCTCAGCTTCGGAAATTCTCGCCGGGGCGTTGCAGGATTACCGTCGCGCATTGATTGTCGGCAGCGACCACACCCACGGCAAGGGGACGGTGCAGACAATGGTCGATCTGGATCAGAGCCTGTCCTTCAAAGGGATGGAAAAGTACCGCCCGCTTGGCGCACTCAAGGTCACCACGCAGAAATTTTACCGGATCAACGGGGAATCGACCCAGGAACGGGGCGTGATCCCCGACATCATACTGCCGGACCGTATGAAATATCTCAAAAGTGGTGAAAAGTATTCCGAATATGCTCTGCCGTGGGATGAAGTTGCTCCGTCCCCCTTTCGACTGTGGGACAAAGACGCGAAAAGTATTGACCTGTTGAAGCAAAAGAGCTTGCAGCGGGTAACCGCGAATACTGATTTTGCCGAAATTGACAGGGATGCGGAACGCGCCAGGAAGAGGAGTGAAGACACCCGGCAGTCGCTGCGCATCGACGCGATCAAAGCGGAGCGTGCCGAGGAGAATGCCCTTCACCCCGAACAGGCGGAGGCTGCCGCCAACAACAAACGCAAGGCGGGCAAGTCGGAAACCGCCGAAGAACGTCGTCAAAAGTGGCTTGATGAATTAAATGAAGATCCGTACCTGCTTGAAACCATTAATATTCTTGACGATATCGTCGCCGGATAAGGATCTACGTCTGATCAGTAATCACGATTCCAGGTGCTTTTAATGATGCGTTCAGGGGCCCGGTTTTTTCCCCTGCTCTGGTTGGGGCTCGTGTTTACTGCTGGTCCACTTTACAGTGCTGAAGTGGTGGAGAGCTTTGCCAACGAACCGGTCTTCAGCACCAAAGTCAGACTGCTCGAAGCGGGGCAGGGGCAAGCAACCACACTGCTGCTGGTCCACGGGGTTGGCGACGAAGGGGCTGAAATCTGGCGGGAGCTGCTTCCGGAACTGGCGCAAAGCTACCATGTTGTCGCCTGCGACTTGCCCGGCTTTGGCAAGTCCGACAAACCGAACGTTCTCTATTCTCCGGAAAATTTCAGCAAATTTCTTACCTGGCTGGTCAAGCGCAACACTTCCGGGCGCTTTATCCTCGTCGGGCATTCCCTTGGCGGTGCCCTGGCACTGCACTATGCGGCCACCGCTGCGGTCAAACCGGACAAACTGATTCTGATCGATGCGGCGGGAATCCTGCACCGCGCCGTACTGACCAAATTTTTCCTCCATTTTAAAATTACCGATGACCAATCATACGCCCCTTCGGCGTCACTCTCCTGGCTTGAACGACTGGCCGGAACAATGGTCGAGAAGTTTCAGGGCTTTCCCGTCAGTCTTGATCTGCTCCTGAACAGTGCATTTATGCGCGACAAATTTCTCGGCGCCGAGCCAAACAAGATTGCCGGTCTGGCTCTGGTGCAGACCAACTTTACGCTGCTGATCCCCCAGGTTGCGACTCCGACATTTCTGCTTTGGGGCGAAGATGACGACGTTGCGCCGCTGCGCACCGGACGGCTTTTGGCCATGCGCCTGCCGCAGGCGCAACTGGAGTTGATCCCGGCAGGGGGGCATGTGCCGATGCAACGCCAACCGGTCGCTTTTCGCCAGGCATTGTGGCGCGCGCTACAAACCCCGCCGGTCATCATTCCGCCGGGCACCGCAGCTGAAAGCGACCGGGTGGGGCGTTGCACAGATCAGGAAGACGCCCATTTCAGCGGTCATTATCGCCGCATTGAGCTTCTGCGTTGTCAATCGGCCCAAATCGTTGATGTAACCGCCCATGAGCTGTCGGCAATTGATTCGCAAGTGACGATTGAACGCAGTGTCATCAACGGCAACGCCGTCGGCCTGCACACGGTGCGCTCTTACCTCCTCGCCACGGCACTGGACATCAGCGCTGACCTGCCGATTCTCACCGAGCAGAGCAGTTTCGATTTTGCCGGCGTCACCTTGAAGGCACGTGGCAAGCAACTGGTTGGCGGCGCAGGGAATCCGTCCCGCTTGCTGTTCTCCGTCAGTCTGGGGCAGACGCCCGCCGGGCAACAGGTCCTTCACGACGTTTTTCCGGTCACTGCAAAACGACCCCTTTAGAGTCATTTATGAATCGCATCTCTCGCCAAATTGTTCTCCATCTTCTGCTCGTACTGTTGCTAGCGCTCATGCCCGGCTGTGATCGCCCCCGCTTGACCCCCCTTTCCACCGACGCAACGATTCTGGCATTCGGTGACAGTCTCACCTACGGCACCGGCGCACAACGGAATGAAAGTTATCCGGCATCTCTGGCCGAGATCACCGGACGCACAGTGATCAACGCCGGCGTACCGGGAGAAATTACAGCCAGCGGATTACAGCGGTTGCCTGAGGCGCTCGCCGAATATCAACCCCGGCTGTTGATTCTTTGCCATGGCGGGAACGATTTTTTGCGTCGTCTGGAAACAGAGGAAACCGCCGCAAATATCCGTGCCATGATTGCACTGGCCCGTGCCCAGGGGGTCGAGGTGGCGCTGGTCGGGGTGCCACAACTTGGTTTATTTATTGACACCGCGCCTCTTTATGCACAGCTTGCCAAAGAGTTTGCGTTGCCCTTTGCTGAAGATATCATCAGCGACATCCTCACCGACCGTGAGCTTAAAAGTGACACCATTCACCCCAACGCCGCGGGCTACCGGAAAATTGCCGAAACACTTGCCAAGCTGCTGAAAAAATCGGGCGCACTTCAGGACCGGTAAGAAAATAAACATGACCATCTTGCATCTCATCTTCCGGCCATCTTCGGTCGCAGCTCAATCACAAAATCCTCGACTTAGCACTGCCAGGCCTGCGGTTTTGTTCAATTGCTGCAACCAAATCTGACCCAAATCTGAGCGCAATATTGGTCACCTTATTTTCTTACCGGCCCTTAGCCCCTGAACTCCCGAAGTGACTTGAGTTTTTGTGGTGAATTGCTTATAACTGCACGGTCACCGCAAGAAAGGAGACTGTCACTTATGGGAAGCGATTGTAACAGTTGTGCCGACACCGGGTGCGCGGCACGCACCCGCCAGGGCAATGAAACAGACAAAGAATTGAGTGATCGGCGTCAGTTGCAGCAGCGGCTCTGCAAGATCAGTCGCAAGTTGCTGATCATGTCCGGCAAGGGAGGGGTCGGCAAGAGCACCACCGCCGTTAACCTGGCTTTGGCGATGGCCAAAGAAGGGCGCAAGGTGGGGCTGCTCGATGTCGATATTCACGGTCCAAGTGTGCCGAAAATGCTCGGCCTTGACGACTATCGACCGGAAATCAGCGACGGCGCTGGGATCGAACCGGCGCTTTGCGAGGGGATCAAGGTGATGTCGATCGGCTTCCTGCTGAAACATTCAAGCGATGCCGTGATCTGGCGCGGGGCGATGAAACACGGCGCAATCCGCCAGTTCCTCAGCGAAGTCAACTGGGGCGAGCTTGACGACCTGATCATCGACTGCCCTCCCGGCACCGGCGATGAACCACTTTCCGTCGTGCAGCTGGTCGGTGCTGCCGCCCAGGCGGTGATCGTCACCACCCCGCAGGCGGTTGCGCTGCTCGATGTCAGCAAATCGATTACCTTCTGCCGTAATCTGGAACTGCCGATTGCCGGGATTGTCGAAAACATGAGCGGCTTTCACTGCCCGCATTGCCAGGAGCTGATCAACCTGTTCGGCACCGGTGGCGGCGCACAACTGGCCAGCGAGATGAACGTTCCTTTTCTGGGCCGGATTCCGGGGGATCCGGAAATGGTCATTTCCGGTGACTGCGGCACCCCGCTGGTCAGTCTCCACTCCACCTCGCCTGCGGCAGAGGCCTTCGTGACCATTGCACGCAACCTGATCACTGCGGGCCTGTAAGATAATAAAACGTGTCACAGGGTTTCGGTTAACGTATGGGCATCGCCGCTGACATAGTCATTATCATTATCACCGGCCTGGCGGGCGCACTGATCGCCCACCGCCTCAGGCAACCGCTGATGCTCGGCTATATTCTGGCCGGAGTGCTGGTCGGTCCCTTTACCGGCGGAGTCAACGTCGTCGACGTTCACGAGATTGAAAAACTCGCAGAAATCGGCGTGGCCTTGCTGCTCTTTGCCCTGGGACTGGAATTCTCCCTCTCCGAACTGCGGTCCGTCCGCTCCATCGCACTCATTGGTACTCCGCTGCAAATTATTGTGACCACCATCCTCGGCTTTTTTATCGGTCGCTGGTTGGGGTGGGAGGTGTTGCCGTCGATCTGGCTGGGTGCGCTGATCTCCTTTTCGAGCACCATGGTTATCCTGAAAACCCTGGTGAATCAGGGGGTCATGGGGACACTGTCGAGCCGGGTGATGATCGGCATCCTGATTGTTCAGGATCTGGCGGTTGTCCCGCTGATGATCATGCTCCCCCAGTTGAGCGATCCGCAAGCCGGCTTGCCGATGCTCGGGCTGGCGGCCCTCAAGGCAACCGTATTTCTGACCTTGATGCTTTATCTGGGAACCAAATGGCTCCCGCGCTTCCTGGCCATCATTGCGCGCTGGGAATCGAGGGAACTCTTTCTGTTATCGATCACCGCGATTGGCCTGGGGATCGGTTATGTCACCTACCTGTTCGGACTTTCCTTTGCGTTCGGCGCCTTTGTAGCGGGGATCGTGCTCAGCGAGTCCGATTACGGCCATCAGGCGTTGAGCGATATCATCCCGTTGCGCGACCTCTTCGGATTGCTCTTTTTCACCTCCGTGGGGATGCTGCTCGATCCGACATTTTTTCGCGAAAACTGGACCAGCGTCCTGGCGCTGGTGCTGTTGGCGGGAGCGGGTAAAGGTGCGGTGATGGCGGTCATGGCGCGCGGCTTCGGTTATGTCAATGTGATCCCGCTGGCGGTTGGGCTGGGCCTGTTTCAGATCGGCGAATTCTCCTTTCTGCTCGCCCAGGAAGGGTACGCAAGCGGCGCATTGAACCAGGATCAATATTCGCTGATCCTCTGCTCGACCGTCGTCAGCATGGTTCTCACCCCGTTACTCTCCGGGTTGACAAAACCGCTCTACACCCTGTTTCAAAACTATTCCAGGAATAATAACCCGCTGGAAAGCATCAACCTTCCCCACCATGCGCTCAAAAAACATGTGGTGGTGGTCGGTGGCGGGCGGGTCGGGCAGCATGTCGCCAGGGTTCTGCAACAGCTGGAGGTCCCTTTTGTTATCATCGAGGTCAACCACCGCCGCTTCGAGGAATGCAAAGCGGCCCATTTCCCGACCATCTATGGCGATGCCAGCCAGGGGCAGGTACTTGTCGCGGCCGGCGTTGGACGGGCCCACCAGCTGCTGATCACCGCCCCGGCGATTATTCAGACGCAACAGATTGTCGTCTACGTACAGCAGTTTCACCCTGAGCTGAACATTGTCGTGCGGGCTGCGGGAGAAGAACAGATGCGCACACTCTATCAGCTTGGGGTCTACATGGTTATTCTTCCGGAACTCGAAGCCGGTCTGGAGATTGCGCGCCAGGCGCTGCTACAGCTGAAAATGCCGATTCCGGTCATCCAGCAATATACCGACACTATCCGCAAGGAACTTTATCACCCGCTCTCGGTTGGAGGCGATGCCCATCAGGATCTCAACCTCCTGCAAAATGCCCGGAACCTGCTGGAACTCTCCTGGGAGCGCTTGACAAGCGAAACCGCGCTGCCGGGGAAAAGTTTGCGCGAACTGGAAATTCGTCAGCGTACCGGCGTGTCAATCGTGGGCATTATTCGCAACAAAAAGTTCATGCCGAATCCGGACGCTGATTTTGAGTTTTCCGCCGGGGATTTGATTGCCGCAATTGGCGACACCGGGCAACTTGAAACGTTCCGGAGCTATATTCAGACCAGCGCCATCCCGTCAACGGATGCTCCGTTGTGATCCGACTTGCAGGAACGAGGGATGAGATTTGCATACCCCATAAGCCAGGAAATAAATCTGTTTCGTTGGAGAAAGCACCCAGGAAATGGCATGTCTCTTGGCATCTGACTTTTTCTAATGAAGATGGTCAGATAGCGGCTGAAACTCCTGTGAATCCATGGGCTTGTAGTCCGCTGACCACCGTCCTTTGATTTCCACTAAAACCCGCTGTTTGATTGGCGCAGGAGCCGGGTTCACCTTGACGATCGTGGCGCAAATATCGCTGGGGGACTCACAAATTGCGCTAAACAAATCTTTAACCAGATACCGCGGTGCCCAGCCAATCATATGATAATCATCAGGCGTTTCCAATTGAACAGCTAAAACAGTCGCAGGATTATTCAGTTCAATGGCGACACGAAGCTGCGTCCCTTCCGAAAGTGTTGCTAATCTTT
>JAHYIW010000039.1 GCA_019429445.1 Desulfuromonadaceae bacterium | reverse complement strand
GCCAAATCAAGACGGTTCGGGTCACGCATCCTTCCTATCAACCACTCGATCAAAACGGCAACCTCATCGACATTGACGCCGTGATGAGGTTGAAATTGAACGAAATAGAAAGCCGCTACGAGCAACGAACAGTCGCTATGACAAGGAATCTCTCACGGTAGTACTTCGAAGCGTTGACCCACCGGCACGGCTTGAAGCTGAAGCTGACCTTCTCCGACTGACCAGCCCCGCCTTGGCTCCACCGCTACAGATGCATCGCTGTGTACGTTATCGGGGGTGCATTGATCAATGATCTGGTTCAAAGGCTCATTTTTGAGGAAAATTCAACAAGTGGGTAAAATATTATTTTTCACAAACAATTACGTTTTTTCTCATTTAGGCCTCTCCAGTCAGAAATTTTTCAGATGGGATGTGTATAGTTCGAAAAACACGATTGGACGACAAAATGAAAACTACACCACACAAGAAGATCTAACCGTCGATCTCGGCTTATTGCTGACCGGCGGTTTTTGTTTGTGATTCACTGTGAGAATATTTTCTCTTCTGTCCATTGAACCGGACTTTTGCAAATTTACGAGCCACACCTATAGAAGCACGAGGAGTCAATCATGCAAAAATAAGAAGTTATTGTCACCGATATTCAAATGCCATTTTCATCTATGGTTTTCTTTATGATCAAATGGGCAATCGCGACGATACCAGCGGCTATTATACTTTTAATTTTCGCAGCTGTATCGATGGGTATACTAACAAGCATAGGTGCTGGAATCTGAAATTATTTTCTAAAAACACGGCAGCAAAAAGTGTCCAACAGCTAAAAATCTAATTTAGCTACCCGAGGGGACGCAATGAACTATACTCAACAATTTTTTTCGACGATGTTCTGGCTTGTTCTCGGGGTCTTTGTTTTTCTTTTGTCAGTCCAGGTGTGCCGAGCAGCGCCCTGCTGGGCGATACTGATTCCCGTTGCGATAATCTCTTATCCTTTCTGGCTACAACTTCGGGAATCTTATTTATTCAAACGACGATTATTGCTATCAGGGGCAACCCTTGAAAGCAGTCAATTTAGGCGCTGGTTCTGGCGTGGTCATTTCGGTTCGTCATTATTATTGGGGTTGGCACTGGCATTTGCGACACTCCTGATCGCCTTCGTTATTTCCTTCCCTCTAATCTACTGGATTATCTTACTTATCGACACTGCCATTGTTGCGGCTTTGTACCTCACATTTAAACGTATTTCGGCAAGTCAGTTTCGAGAAGAATCCAGTGGTGTCATTATTCGAGTCTGGCCTTTATGGCTGACGAATATGGTCATTTTATCATTATTGTTTTTCGGAGCAGATTTTTTTATTGTCGGCTCTCAAGACTGGAGATTTACTGCGTGGCATGAAGTTATTCAGCAAACATTCGAAACATCTAGTCAAACAGTCAGTTGCTCGTGGCTTGCCTGGCTGGTAGGTATTCTGGCCGTCATTGATCAAAGCAAGTGGGCATTGGCACAACAAGTTATCCCAAATCTGCCAGGAACAGAATGGCGGCTCGCGGGTTGGGCCTTCATCCTCATAACCTGGGGGTTTTTTTCCTATTTAATGACAAGTTTTTTGATGGGTGTCTTATCCCTGATTGAGCAACGCCAACTTCGTACGGAATCGTTACTTGGTAAAAGTACTCTCTCTAAAACCTACCTGATCACGATTTTGGTACTCGCTATCCCCTATGTGTTGATTTCCCAAAAAATTTCCACCATTGATTTCAAAAATTTTAGCAACTACGCTCTGGAAATCATTCCCCAAGTCGATCCTTGTAAGGAATTTCATGAGAACATAAACGATGCACATCTGACGCTTGGGTCTATAATCGCAACGGGTCGAGAGGAAGCCCAGTCGAAAGCATTTTCATCGACAGAAAACTATGTTCAAGAATTGTTTGATGATATTGAGACTGCTGTCGATTCTTTTTTAGACGATTACTATACAATCATAGCAGAATACCTCCGCTTGGGATATGCCGTAACCGGCGGCTTTGCAAAGTATTTGGAGGGAAAGATAGCTGAACATTTATTTGAGAACACCCGGTTTGCAGATCGCTTAGAGGTCATAGATCGTCGTATCACGAATCAATCCATAGCTAGCATGGAAAACCTGGCACAAGGCTTAAAATTTCATTTAGAAAATGAAGCCACGGAGAATGCCTGTGTCGCAAAAGCATTGTACTTACCACACATCGATGAACTTCTCAGGCGCGATCAATGGAGGGCCGGGACAGCCGGAGTTGCAGGTTCGTCAACTGGCGTCGCAACCGTAGCTTTATCGAAAAAGGTTGCTGCGGCAACATTATCAAAAATCGCGTCAAAAAAGAGCTTTCAAGCAGTGGGCACTATGGTTGGCAAAGCTCTTGCGAAAAAGGGGGGCGGTGCATTAGCTGCAGCAGGAATAGCCAGTGCAATCTGCTCACCTGCCGGTCCTGTAGCTATTATCTGTGTTGGGATTGCTGGTTTAAAAACATGGTTGATCGTTGACAAAGTAGCTTTGGAAATTGATGAGGCTTTTTCTCGGGATAATTTCAAAGAAGACATCCTTTCTGCAATACATGAACAAAAAGACGAACTTATTTCGGCAATTAATAACAGACAGGAGATTATCATTACAAACCTTGCCAATGAAGCCCAGAGACGGCTCGACGCAATCTTTATCCCGGTGCGTGATGGACTATAAAAAGTTCTACCCCATCGCCTCCTTTTCAAAAAAAGGGTGTCACACCAAAGAGCTCTGTGCTGTTTGCCGACCATCGTCACCACCCGACCGCGTCTCCCGTCATCCAACTGCCTCTTTTTCCGGTGGAATCTGTGGGTTGCCCCTGAGTTGGCCCGAAGCCACAAAACACCCTCAGTTGGCGGAACTCGATAACGTTACTTTACCAGATGCATAAAACGCGCACCGGATAACGCTCCAACCCGCACAATTCCATTTTTTGCCAGAAAATGACATGATAATTACTCATAAAATTAAAAAGGTCTTACTCGCACTAACGATTGTGATCATCCTAACAGTTGGTGCCACTCTAGGTTTTGTTTGGCATCGCCTTCATGTGAGTGTTCCGCAAATCATTGAAACTTTGGGATCGGAGTATCTAGGTGTGCTGGTTAAGGTAGATAATGCGAATATTTCCCTTTTGAATGGAGTTGTAACTGTTGAAGGACTTCATGTCGGGCGTCCGCAAGGTTTTATTTCAGAGCCAAGTGTTTACCTGGATCGGGTGAATGTGGTGATCAGTCTACGCTCAATATTCAGCGACAGAGTAACCCTTCATAAACTTCATATCCATGATCCACACATCAACTATGAACATGGTCTAAAGGGTAGCAACTTAGCTACCATATTAAAAAATTTTGAGAAAAAAACATCCCCTAGAAAGTTCGACAAGAAATCAAAAAAACTTTTCATTGTCGAAGATTTTTTACTTGGTAGCGGCCAAGTGAGAATCAGTTCAAGGCTATTCGGGGAACGTAGCTTTACTTTGACTATGGATGAAATCAACATATCAAACCTTGGTGAAAAAAATGCCATCGATTATGTGAAATTGGTGGACATCATATTAGGTTCGATAATAGACAAGATTGAAATGTCACCTAAAAAAATATAAATCCACGCCCCAAGTTAAAGTTAAAGGATGACCATAAAAATCGATAATAGATCCATTAACCAATCGTCAAGGCTCGAGTATGATAATGCGTAGCGGTATGAAAAAAAGCATGAAGACATGGACAATTACAATAGCAGCAATTCTCGTTCTGTTGGGAGCCCCAGGATGGTTCTATTTTCAAGCCAATTTTGTTACTGCCCAACAGTCCGCAAATGAAATCCTGTCGATTCTAGACAAAGATTCGGAGTTTGGTGATCAATTGGCTGGTTTTGATTTAAATTTGGGAAGGGTCGCCTACATCACCCGCCCCATAGCAGCGACTAAACCCTGGCTTGATCTCATTATGGAACTGCGCGATTTTAGTGTCGGGAAAATTAAACCATGGGAGCAAATTAAAATAGTTTTCCCTCAGTTTTCTCTAGTTGAACACGGAATCGTTATGTCTCTTTATGCCGTAGACAAGGTTGATAGCTTTGATGACATGCAATCCCGATTTCGGGATGCCTACCGTGATTTCAAAGCAGGCGGAGAGGCTCTACGATTGGAGAAAGCAACTTGGTCACAGATCGATCAGATGATAGACTCTGCGGTGATCATGATCCCTATCATGACCAATTACGGTGAGAAGGTGGAATATTTGCGTGCCACCTCCAACACAGCAAACTCACAACTGTTGGTTGCACGACGCATATTGGATATGGAGACTATCAATCGTATCCCCTATTCAAATTTAGTCCTGGATCCTAGCCGCACAGCTCTAGACAGCGTGTTGGAAGTAACGGGTAAGATCGAGTCAGATTTTGAAAAATTTGAAGGCAAAGTAGACATCGACACTGCAACTCTGAACGCCATCGCCAATGTAGACGGCAACCGCCGTCGACTATTTTATAAATAATCGCACCTGAAAAATTTGATTTTGACGATTCTGAGGGTTTTTCATGTCTACTAAAATATCCACTTCAGCCTGTATTGTCGCCTTATCCTCATTTTTAATATTGTCTAATATTGCTCATGCGGAAACGATCAAGCTTTTCTATTTCGAAAATGGCCTTAGGGGGTGGAAAGGTGGGCATAAATCAATAGAAGCCTGCGAGAAAGCGGCAAGAAGCAACAGGCTTTCCCCTAACCAATATTACTGCTCTGAAACTCAAAATTACGATATAGAACGACGACTTGGATGGAGAAAATAATTTATTAGTGCATTATTGAAAAGGAGGGGGTGTTCTTCAGCACCGTATGTTCAAGGATATGGGCCACGCCGGTCGAATCATCCGGCGGGGTGCGAAAGCCGACACCGAACAGCGTATTGTCATCATCGCGCACCAGATGCATAAAACGCGCACCGGTCTTCCCATGGCTCAAGCGCACCATGGTTGCATTGACATCGGGCAAATCATCAACCTGGTCGACAACAAATCCATGAAACTGCTGACCGGGGGTAAAATCGTGTTGTTGCATATAAAGTAACCTCTTTTTTGATGGGTTCAGCCTGAATACAGAGACTCGGGCTATGTAAACAGGCACTTGAGTATTAGTTTTCATGCTCAACACGAGCATGCTCACTCTAAAGGTAACAGATTTTGTGAATAGATAAGAGCCACGTGTTGGCTTATTGCAAAAAAAACGGTAGACCGGGTCAAAGACCATGCTGAAAAGTGTTATGGACAGGAACAGGGCGGTGCCAACCTGGATGACATGAGTAAATTGCTCGGTCACAGTGACACCAAGGTGACCCAGCGCTATGCCTATCTGTCGGATGACGGTCTGAAAAAGGCACCTGATCAGGTTTCGCGCAGCTCCAGCGGCGACAATAATGAGCTCATAATAAAACTCTTCGGACAGAAATCAGCGCAGGACCGTCTGTCGACAACTGAGGTTATGCGATCATCCGCAAAAAAAACTGCCTTTGGCTGTCGGCCCGGTCCATTTCTCCCGTCTATAAGCCAAGGTGCCAACACAACACCCTCATGCCTGCCCTCAGGGAAGCGGAATTCCCATATCAAAGGTGCCGGGTGGGGATCCCCGCTGGAAGAAAACCTGGGGACCATCGTTGATAACCAGGTCGGTCAGGCCGTCATTGTTAAGGTCACCAAGAGCAATGAAATCGCTTGAAAACGCCCCCGCGATTTCCTGCGAAACAACAAACCCATCGGGCAGCCGGTTGTGCACAACCGTTACCCTCGACTCCTGCTGCGCTGAGTAAACCATAGAAATCACCGCGATGTCCGGTAACAGGTCAGCATCGAGACGGCCGATAGCCAACTGCCGGGCGCCGGCAGCAACGGGGACAACCAGCGCCGACAGAAAGGTGCCCGGGTGCTCCGGCGATTGCAGCAGCACGGCGATGGTCGCGCCGCTGCCATCCGACTCGTTGCCGCGGTGCGCAACCACCAAGTCGTTGATTCCGTCGTCATCCATGTCTGCTACTGCCACCGCAGCGGGACGGATGCCGGTAGCAAGTAACACAGGTGCCGCAAACGTGCCGCCGCCGGGGTGCTGAAAAAACACCGCAACCTGTGCACCGCTGATGACCACGTCGGGCAGGCCGTCCTGGTTCAGGTCGGCAACGGTAACGGCGATGGCGCCGCTGTTATTGGCAAGATCGACGCGCCGGTCGAAAGAGGGCGCAGCGTCAGGATCCTGATAGAAGACAGTAGCCCCGCCACCGGTGTTCTGCAGGGCAACAACCAGGTCGGCAGCCCCATCGGCATTGATATCGCTGATCGCCACCGCGTAAGGGGTCCCGCCCGCAGTGACCTCCCGTGCAGCAAGAAAGAGTTCCTGACCGGCAGTGTCCTGGAGCAGAAGGGAAACGGTTCCCGAGGTGCTGTTCGCCACGACAATATCCGGCAGGCTATCCCCGTTGATATCACCGACCGCCAGGTTCCAGGGATCACTGCCAACCGGGTAGCTGACCGGGGGCATAAAAGCTCCACCAGGCGTCTGCCGGTGGATCTCGACAGTCCCGGGGTGGGGCGGCGGGCCGGCGATATAGGTCTGGACCACCACCAGGTCGGCCAGCCCGTCAAGATCGAGATCGGCCACAGCGACACCCCCCTGGACATAAAAAGGCGAGATGGCGTCGCGCCCGCTCCCGCCGCCACCGCAACCAGGCAGAACCGCGCCACACAGGAAGACCAGGAACAGGACCGGGACTTTCATAACCACCTCCACGCCAGAGGAAAAACCCTATCCACCACGACCGGACGAACTGCCGCCGGATCTGTTGTCTTCACACCCCGGAACACCTCCATGGCGGCATCATGCCAAAAAAGAGGTTGGCAGCAAAGAAAACCTGATTCCCACCAGGATCCAGTTGGTTGCCGGTCGTGCCCGGAAGGTTGCCGGAAACGACGATATGTGCTTACCGAGGGGAGCCGGACAGTTATGGCACCGACACGCTGGGAAAAACATAGATCCCCCTCGGCAGGCAGACCCATACGTCCTCACCCGCCAGCGTCAATGCGGCGCTGTCGAGAACATCCGATGCCCAATCTGCACCCAGATCGGTCGTAGAACCCGGGGTACTGGTTGCGGCAGAGAACTCCCGCAGGGCGACACGCCAGACTATCTGGTCGAAGCCCCCCTTCTCCTGCTTGAAGACCATGACACGGAGAGTCGTTGGCGTGGCGGCGAGGGCGAGAATCCCGTAATAGTTCTTTGGCCGTTCCTCATCCAAAGTGGCGACCTCAAACGTGCTGACCTCATAGGAGGGGAAGGGATTGAAGCGAATGACGGTAACAAGGTTGTCGCCTTTAGGCGCGATCCAGACGGTGTCCCCGGCCACGGCCATGATTCGATCCCGCCCTTTGAATGGGACATCCAGGAGAATTGTCGCGACAAGCTGATTGGTCACAGGATCGATCCTCGACAACCGGATCGCCGATTCGGGTGTTCTGCGCGCCGTCGGCTTTCCCAGCACCCAGACCGCATCTGCCTCCGTTGCTATCGTGTCCACCCCATGTGGCAGAGGGATGGTTGCAAGCACGGCTCCGGTGACCGGATTCACTCGGGACAGCAGAGGTTTTTCCCCCTCTCCTGCCGCCAGCCAGACCGCACCGGGCCCTCTGGCATGAGCGAGGGAGGCGTATGGTTTGCCGGCAATCGGGATGCTTTCCAGTAGCTGGTACGTCTGCGGGTCGATTTTTTGATTGACGGATCCATCTGTCCAGAATATCGCACCATCTCTGTAGACCAGGCTGCGACAAGCTTCCGTATGACGGATAGATACCCCTCCGAAGGGCAATCGCACCCGCCCTCCGCGTGTCACCCGTGATGCATCAGGACAACTGCTTCTGCGCAAAAGGTGGTGCCCACCCAGGTTCGACCAACCTGAACCCGTTACCCTGCGAAAATGGATGTGGACGGCCCGGTCATTCTCGAAGGTGATGTGGTCAAATTCGTCACACACCGGCACAACAAGGGGAACCGGCACAACATATACCGGAACAATGCCGCAGTACTCGCTTCTGTTATAAACCCACTTCTCCTGTGCCGCAGAAATGGTCACAATCTCATCCGGTTTCCCCCAATCGCGCAAAAAATCATCTTTGCAGACCGGGTTCCCGGAAGGGTTGAGATTCCTGATAGCATCAAGAGGCCCCCAGTGATCCCTGGTAAAAATGTCATTCTCGAGGGGATAGTCGGAGTCGCACTCGACCGGGTACCGTGCATAGCCGCCGATACACCCCGCCAGCAACAGAATCCCAAGGCAGGCAATCCCAGTTCTGACAGCGCGTGCCACCTGCACCACCGCCCCGGTACCGGCAATGTGCAGAGAATTCGCCTGCCGGCTCATGATACCCTCCGTCTTGTCCGTGACTGCCACGCTGAGGGGCAAAGCTGCACCGGATTTACCTTCAAGCTTACTGCATTTACTGCCGTTATCAAGCGGTTGCGTACTCAACTCACCCTCACCGCAAGAAGGGCCGGATTAATATTGTGCCTCCGCCAAAAAAAGATTGAATTATTGTTGTCACCGTGTTACCTGTATCGCCCTCGGAGCGTAGCGCAGTCTGGTAGCGCGCCTGGTTTGGGACCAGGATGTCGGAGGTTCGAATCCTCTCGCTCCGACCATTAAAAAATACGTCGACCATCTGGTCGGCGTTTTTTTTTATAGCATGAGAGAGGATTCGAAGCGTAGCGAGCGCTGACTTGATGTCAGAAAAGCGGCCATGGACGGCCGCGTCAGCGAGCGCAGGGGAGCCTACGCAGGAACCCGCCGGATGCGGGTGACGTAGTAGGCGAATCCTCTCGCTCCGACCATTAAAAAATACGTCGACCATCTGGTCGGCGTTTTTTTTATAAAATCAAGAGGTAACTATTCAGCACTATCCTTGCGCAGGGTCGGGGCTCCTGTGGCAAGGGTGTTTGTCGCCATGGACGGCGACAACAAGCGGTCAGGGATGACCCAACGGGAAACAATCGCGTCCCTTGACATAGGATCCGAAGATCCGGTGCTGAACAGTTACATCAAGAGAGAATTCGAAGCGTAGCGAGCGCCAATTAAAACAGCAGAAGGCACAACCCAAAAACCTGGATTGTGCCTTGCGTTTAACAGTTATAAGCGTGGAGCATCCTTAAGATCAACCCGTCGACATGCCCGTGACCCGTTCTTCCATGAGACGGAAGAGACCGTCATAGCCCTGGCGGCGGATGATTTCACCATAACTGGCGCGGTAGTTCATGATCAGGCTGACGCCATCAATAACGATATCAAAGACCCGCCAGTTCTGCTGTTCGTAAACCATGCGGTACTGCACCGGCAGTTCAAGTTCATCAGCGACAACCAGGGTATCAACGATGGCGCGATCATCTTTAACACGCTGCTGCAGATACCTGACGGTTCCACCGCTATAATCATCTATCCGATTCAGGTAAGTATCCTCCAGAATCCGGGTAAACAAATAGACAAAATGCTCACGCTGTTCCTGGGTGGCATCATTCCAGTAGGTACCGAGGGTGCGCTGCGACATGGAATCGATACTCAGGAATCTCTGGGCGCGGCCCCTGACCCGTTCTTTTTTTTCACTCAGACTCATCTCGGGGTGATCGAGAATCTCCAGGATTGAGTTGACCATCGACTCAACAGAATTAAGCGGATCCGGCTGAGCATGAACCGGTGCCGCCATGACAAGCAGTAGGGTAAAAATTATCCAGTTTTTTATCTTTGCCATAAGTTAAACCATTCCAAGGGGTTAAAAATTTCACCGTCAAAAATCGGCGCCTGCAAGATATTGAGATTATAAACCGGATCACCAATTTGTGCCAGTCGCCGTTGGGCGTAAGCTGTGCGGATAAACAAATACGGGTCGATGGCATCACGCTTTATCCCCTCATAGGTATCACGATCGAGGGACAGACGATTGGTAGAATCCACTACCCGGATGAGAATGATATCTTCCGTGGCGAGCCCGGCATAGCGGACAGGACCCGCAAAAGAATCAACAAAGGTACCGGTTCCATCGCGCAAACTGGATGGCCCGACGACGGGCAATACCAGATAAAATCCATGGCCGAAACCGTACTTCCCGAGGGTCTGGCCAAAATCCGCAGGAACCCGACGAACCTCTGCCACACTGGTTGCCGGATCAAACAATCCACCAACGCCGATGGTGCTATTGACGATAAAGCGATAGGTTTCTGTGCCGACATTAGTCAAGTTGAGCTGCAACAAGGCGTTGGCGACACGTATCGGAGTAGACACATTGTTGAAAAAATTACTCACGGAAACCCGTGCCGGACGCGGAACGATCGCTCCATAACCACGGGCTACAGGCTTGAACAGATAAAAATAAAGCTTGTCATTAACCCAGAACACGCCCCGGTTAACAGACTCAAAGGGGTCAGCAATCAGCTTGACAGGAGCATCCCAGTCATCAAAGTCCGCATCCCAGTCATCATCAAAACCCTTGCCGGGTTCGGCGTTAGAAAAATCGTCGTCAGTCTGACTGGCTGGGTAATTTGTCGGGGCGGCTGCTGCGCGGTCGAGGTTTGACTGCGAAGGCGCTGTTTTAGTCGCAGCGCAACCGCCCAAGCTAAAAGTGCCAATAACGATCAGCAGTAGCAAACGTGTCAACATGCTCCCCTCCGGGTTGCGCTTCTTTTTTCTGCGACAAAAAGGCCGGGAGCCAGCCGGCGGTTAGCCAAATGCAACTGTAATACATTGTAGTTGTTGCTGTTGAGGGTCGAAAAGAAGCAAGCAACGGCAGCCGCCTCGTCTTCACCTCCAGGGTGCCCGGGATAAACCACGACAGCCATCCTACCACCCCCGACCAGCCCTCCAAGGGCCTGCCCCAGGGCCGCGAGGGTCGTATCGGATCGGGTGATCAGTTGCTGGTCACCTCCAGGCAAATACCCCAGGTTGGCAATAATTGCTGTTGCTGCCCTGGGTACCGCTTCAGCATAGCGGCTATGGCAGCAGTTAAGGAGATCAACGCCTGATTGGGCCGGCAGGGGCACGCTGCTATGATCCATCATCCGCACCCTGGCACCGGCAGCAAGCAAGCGTTGTTGCGTTTGCTCCAGCGCCACCCGCTGCACATCAAAAGCGACGACCTGACCTTTTTCACCGACCATCCGCCACAGGGCCAGAGTATCCTGGCCGCGCCCGGCGGTGAGGTCAACAGCAAGATCGCCGGGGCCAACAACCTCGGCAAGGAGGTCATGGCTCCAGGGGATCATCCGGCTCAAACTGCCATACTGGCATGCAGTTTGTTTCATCAACAGGGCGGCCTCCACATCTCAGGCAAGCTGACGGGCAACTAGTATGCCGGCAAAAGCAGCCGCGAGACACAAGGTTACATTGAACAGGACATTGGCACCTGCCGACCAGTAACTCCCCTCTTCCAGCAACACCAGGGTCTGATAGGAGAAGGTCGAAAAGGTGGTAAAGCCGCCCAGAAAGCCGACCGTCAAACCCAGACGTATATCCGGGGAAACGGGAAACTGGCGCACCCCCATGGTAAGCAGTAGCCCGAGCAGAAACGACCCCGACACATTGACAATCAAGGTTCCGTAAGGGAAGTTGCGCCCGGCCAGTTGCTGAACCCAGAGAGTCAGCAGATAACGCAAGACACAACCGAACCCACCAAACAGTCCGATGTAAAAAACCTTCATAAGCAAACATCTATTCCGACAGTAGATAAAATTCGCGTCATTATCAATAAGGAAGAAGACCCTGTCAACAAACAGATGGAGCTAACACCTGCCGTCTTCCTCGGTTACCAAGATCATTGACAAAAATCGAGGGATTCCGTAGGTTGCTGGGTAATCCGTTCCTGCTACCCAAGGAGTTCTGCAGTATGGCTCGTTTTCTTAAACTTAGTATCATTTTAACACTTATTGCTTTGCTGGCTGGCTGCAGCAGCTCCCGGCCAACACCGGAACAGAACGCGCAAAAACTATTTCAATCGGCAGAGCGCCTTCATGAACGCGGTTTATGGGAAGACGCCATCGCGGCCTGGGAGCAGGTACGCGATACCTATTTTACTCCTGAGTTGAGCATGCTGGCAGAACTCAAGATTGCCGAGACCTACTATCTGGCCGAACGTTATCCGGAAGCAGCGACCAGCTACAGCGCATTTCTGCGCCGTTATCCTAATGATTTTCGTACTTCCACAGTGCTCTTTCGCCTCGGTCAAAGCTACTACCGCCAGATCCTTTCGCGTGATCGCGATCAGACCAATACCCGCAACGCCCTGAACACCTTTGAGGATTTTATCCGCAAGTACCCCAACGACCCCAATGTGGCCCAGGCGGCTCAACTGGCTTTGCGCGCCAGAACCCGATTGGCCGACCACGAAGTGTATGTCGGCAGATTTTATCTGCAACGCAAACACTACCAACCGGCGATCCAGCGTCTGGAAAATATCCTTACCCGGTTTCCCGATTACTATTATCGTGACGAAGCCTTCTTTTTTCTTGGCCGCGCCTATCTGGCTGCGGGACAAACGGAAAATGCACGGCAAATTCTTACCCAGCTGGTAGAAGAGTTTCCGACCAGCACCTATTTCGCAAAAGCCAATAAGTTGCTCGATCAAAAAAGCTGACATCGAGGTGTAACTATTCAGCTATTGAGCTGCTGTCCTTCGCACAGGATCGGGGATCTTGTGGCAGGAGTGTTTGTCGCTATGGACGGCGACAACAAGCGGTCAGGGGTGATCCAACGGGAAACAATCGCGTCCTTTGACTTAGGATTCCCGACCCGGTGTTGAGCAGATACGTTGAGGTTATAAATGCTCACTACCCGGCGCTGATAAGCAGCAGGACACATTTTACCAGAAGTGATAATTTAGCACCTCTTGGCCACGTTTTCCCTTGACTTGCCAAACTTCACCAGTATATAAGAAACGCTGTTATTTTAAACCCGGGCGATTGATTCGTTGAAAGGGTTGACAAAACCCCCTTACGTTTTTTTTAATCTTTATATTTTAGCATCTTAGACACCATTTCGTTGATCATAGAGCTGTTTTAACAGCACTTTAACTGGTGCATGTTGCGCCACTGATTCCCGTTACAGGAGGAGAGAGAATGTCCGAGTTCGGAACACTTGAGAGTCGTGTACGCCGCAAGTCCTTGCTCAACAAAGTAAGATCCGCAGAAGACTGTATTGAGTTTTTTACTCCGGGGCAAAACTTGGTCTGGTCCGGGTTTACTCCCGCAGGCTACCCCAAAGCAGTCCCGATTGCTCTGGCTGACTATGTTGAGGCTAACAATCTGCAAGGCAAGTGGAAATTCAATCTTTTCATCGGCGCCTCGGTTGGTGCGGAAACTGAAGATCGCTGGGCAACCCTCGACATGATCGACCGCCGCTGGCCCTACCAGACCGGCAAGAACATCGCCGCCGGCATCAATGCCGGTCGTATCCGCATGGGCGACAAACACCTTGGTCACTTTGCCCAGGATATCAGTTATGGCTTCTATACCGAAAACGGCCGCTACGACATCGGCATTTTCGAAGTTTCTGCGATTACCGAAGACGGTGGCCTGGCACTGACCAGCTCCTGCGGTATCGTTGCCGAAGCCATTGGCCTGTGCGACAAGATCATTCTCGAAGTCAACACCGGGCAGCCCTCTTTTGAAGGCATTCACGACATTCACATGCAACAGAAACCGCCGCATCGGGCGCCTTTCCTGATTACCGAAGCCCATACCCGCATCGGCTCACCCTATGTCCCTTGCGATACCGAAAAAGTTATCGCGGTGGTTGAATCCAAACGCCGTGACAAAGGTCGTGCTTTTGCCGACATGGACGACACTTCCGAAGCTATCGCTGGACACATCATGGAATTTTTCGCCCACGAAGTGAAACGCGGTCGTCTGCCGGAAAACCTGCTGCCGTTGCAGTCAGGTGTCGGCTCTATTGCCAACGCAGTTGTCGGTGGCCTGGCCAAGGGCCCCTTCTCCAATCTGTCGGTCTACACCGAGGTTCTGCAGGACACCATGCTCGACTTCTTTGACGGCGGCAACCTCAACTTCGCCTCAGCCTGCTCCTTGTCGCTCTCCGAGAGCCCGGGCTTCCCGCGCTTCTTCGACAACTGGGACAAGTACTTCGGCAAGTGTATCCTGCGCCCGCTGTCGATTTCCAATGCCCCAGAGCCGATCCGTCGTCTTGGTGTTATCGCCATGAACACCCCGGTCGAATTCGACATTTACGCACACGCCAACTCCACCCTGGTTGGCGGCACCCGGATGATTAACGGCCTCGGCGGCTCCGGTGACTATCTGCGCAACGGCTTCCTGAAGATCATGCACACCCCGTCGACCCGCCCGAGCAAAACCGATCCGTTGGGCATTACCTGCGTTGTGCCAAAAGCACCGCACATTGATCATACCGAACACGACCTCGACGTACTGGTCACCGAGCAGGGTCTTGCCGACCTGCGTGGCGTCGCCCCAAAAGAGCGCGCCAAGCTCATCATCGAGAAGTGCGGCCACCCCGAGTACAAGCCGATTCTTAATGATTACCTTGAAATGGCCACGAAAGAATGCTTGGCAAAAGGGATCGGCCACGAGCCGCAACTGTTTGACCGCGCCTTCAAAATGCAGCAGAACCTCGCCACCAACGGCACCATGCGCATCAAGAGCTGGGATATCAAGATTGACCTCTGCGAATAAGCCGGGTTGTTTCAAAACACCATCTAAAAAGGCCCCGCCGGAACTACGGCGGGGCCTTTTTAGGTTGACAGGCGCAGAAAACAATTTCTCAAACCACACATTATTATCTTTACATTAAACTTTTATTTTGTTATAGTTGACTAATATTTCACCAACTATCGTCGGGTTGCCGTTTTTTCAAGACAACGAAGACAACAGTCCCTGGTAAAACGGGGGGGGTCTACTTAAATGCTCTTGGCAACGAAACGTGCAGCCCGGCAGTTCATCAAAAAAACGCTGCTTGCATCTCTGGTCGGAGTCGTTTTGCACGGTGCGGTCCTGTTCGGGCCCGGGCAAGCCAGCGCCGCCATCACTTCGATCGAACCGATCACCTGGAACGTCATCGGTCTCGACAGCAACTCGCCGATGGCCGGGCCCAACCGCTTCCCGGTCGGCGCGCGCGTCTGCAGTACAACGGTCGAAACCGGCTTTCCCGTCACCCTCTTCTGGGAAACCGCCAACCCTTACATTGAGCTGACCGACAGCTCCCCCAACCCGGTTCGCATCGACATCCCTGCCGGCGGCTGCGCCGACGCCTATTTCGAGGTCGCGGTGCAAAGGACCAGCGCCGCCTTTGAAACCGCCCGCGGCTACTACATCAGCGCCGGCGGTCTGACCACCCCGCGCCCCCGCGAGTTGTACGTCAAGAAACTCGTCTCCCAGGGGCGCAACGGCATCATCAACCTTGAATACGGCACATCCCTGAGCAACCTGGCCTCGATGCCGGTCGGCGGCAGCTTCAGCCTGATCAAGGGTGAAACTTACTACATCCGCATGAGCAGCTATACCGCGCCGGGTGGTTACGAACAGCTGGAGACCTTCTCGACCCTGCCCAACACCATTTTCCAGGTGCTCTCGGTCAACACCACCTATACCGCCGACACCACTACTAACGTCTCCTCGCCTCACGACCAGCTGTACGCCGACGCCTGCTACTGGGAAGACGACCCCAACGACCCCAACTACATGGCGTGCAACGACAGCGGCAAGATCGGCGGCTCCATGACGATCACCTACCAGGTGAAAATCATCGATGTTGTCGCCAGTGCCCAGCCGATCTATTCGCTGATTTACGATCTGTCCGGGGCGAGCTATCACTACAACTCGGACTACGCCAGTGGCGCGCGCAACGTGTTCCTCGTCGATCCCGAACTGGTGACCATCAATAAACGCTTCTCGCCTGGCACCATCACCTCCGGAGGGGTTTCAACCCTGAGCCTGACCCTGACCAACCCCAACAGCGGTACGGTGAGCGGGATCGATGTCACGGACGACCTGACGTCGGTCGTCGTGACCCCGGCCGGGGGTGTGATGGCCGTGGCCGACCCCCTGGTTGTGACCAATACCTGCGGCGGCGACCTGCTCGACGCCAACGGCAACAATCTGGCGGCGGGTGCCACCGGCCTGGCACTGACCGGTGCCAGCGTCCCCGGCTACGGCAGCTGCTCGATCATCCTCCAGGTGACCGCCGATCTCGAGGGAACCTACGAGAACACCGCCGACCTGTCGATCGCCGACTTCACGACCTCGGCCGTCGCCAGCCTGACAGTCGATGACACGACGATCCCCCGGCCCATGCCGCCGTCCTCATGTCCGGGAGAAGAAATCATCCTGGCCTCGTGGAACTTCGACAACTTAACCGCCGGCCAGCCGATTCCGGCAGACAACAACTTTTCATTCAAGGCTGAGGATGTCGACTTCGCGAGCGCCAGCTTCTTCCTGTCGGGCGGTACCGGCGGCAACACGATCACCACAGCCCAATCGGTCAGTTCGCCAAACGCCTGGAGCGGCAGCGGCTGGAACATCACGGCCCAGGGCGCACCAACATTGGGCAACACCCACTTCAGGTTCGATGTCGACAGCTCCAATTACGGCGGCATTTTCATCGAGCTGCGGGCCAGGATCAACGCCAACGGCAACTGGACCGGCACCAACAACAATCTGCGCCTCTGGCGCAACGGCAGCCTCCTCGCGCCCGACGACACGGGCTTGCGTACCACTTTCGATGCCTACACCCGGCCAGCTGCGAGCAACTACCGTCCGGAAACGTCATTCGCCGTGCAGGGCTATTACGCCAAGACCAACGATGTCGCCATCGCCGCGCTCTATCTCGATGATGTGGTCATCAAGGGCTGCGCCTTTATCGATACCGACCCGCCAACCATCGCAAAAGAGTTTGTCCCGGCGACCATCGCTGTCGGCGGCGCCTCGACCCTGACCTTCACCATCACCGATCCGGCTGACGACGGCCAGCCGTTGAGCGGCGTGGCGTTTACCGACGAGCTCCCGGCGAATCTGCAAGTCGCCTCCCCCCTGACAACGTCCAACACCTGCGGGGGCAGCCTGACAGATGCGGCGGGCGCCAACCTAGCGGCGGGCGCGACCGGCATTCGCCTGACGGGCGGCAGCCTCGCCAATGGCGGCAGCTGTCAGGTTGCGGTCAATGTCACCACCAGCGTGTCCGGTCTCTACGACAACGTCAGCGGCTATGTCACCTCTCTCTACAGCGGCGCCAACACCGACCCCGCCACCGGCATCGCCCGGGCCACCCTGACGGCGCTACTGCCGCCGACCATCGAGAAGACTTTTTCTCCGAGCCAGATTTTCACAACGGCTTTCAACGGCTTGTCGACCCTGACCTTCACGGTGACCAACCCGAACCCGGACCACGCCATGGTCGGCGTGGCGTTCAGCGACGAATTCCCGGGAGACGCGCCCGATGATGTGGTGGTTGCCGACCCGCCCGTGGCGACCACCAGCGGGTGCGGTGCCCCGGTCTACACTCCGGTCGCCGGAAGCGGCGAGATCTCTTTTAGTGGCGGCACCCTTGTTGCCGGAGGCGTCTGCGTGGTATCGGTCGATGTCGAATCGGCCACTGCCGGTTACTTTGAAAATACCAGCGGCGCGGTGAGCCATCTCCTCGATGATGCCGTGCTGGGGACCGATTATCCGTTTGGAGCCGATACCGCCTACGCCGTCCTGCTGGTCGAGGAACCAACCTCGGACCTCTCCCTGCTCAAGCAGATCGGACCGGGCGCCGACGGCCCCTGGGGCTCAGGATTGATCGTGCCGACGGGCGCTGATGTCTACTACCACTTTATCGTCGAGAACATCGGCGACACCGCGCTGAGCGACATTGCCCTCAGCGATCCCCTGGTCAGTACAGCGACCTGCACCTGGCCCCTCGTCCTGCCGGTGGCCGATGCCCACGACGACGACCACGTTGCAACCTGCGTTGTCGGGCCGATCACCGCCCAGGCCGGCACCCACTCGAACACGGCCTACGCCACCGGCGTTTATGACGGTACATCCTACGTCAGCGGGGAGTCTACCGCCACCTACGCCACCTCCGATCTGACCCTGGTCAAGAGCGCCGTCGAAGCGCTGTTCAACGAGGAGGGTGACACCCTCACCTACAGCTACGCGGTCACCAACGCCGGCGGCGCCAGCCTGATCGGCCCGGTCACTGTCACCGACAACCGCATCGCCGAGGTCGCCTGCCCGGCCCTGACCACCGTCGGCAACAACGATGCCTATCTCGACGACGGTGAAACCCTGGTCTGCACGGGGAGCTACAGGGTCACCGCCGCCGATATCGCCAATCGCCAGGTCGTCAATATTGCGCGGGCCGTCATCGACAGCGTTCCTTCACCGACCGCCAGCGCGTCCGTAGCCATCGGCGCGCCGCTGCTGACCATCCTCAAATCGGCTAACCTGGCCAACGCCAGCCCCGGCGACACCATCGTCTACACCGTGCAGATCCACAATACCGGCAACGGCCTCGCCACCAGTGTTGTCCTCAAGGACCGGCTGAGCCCCTACGCGGCCTTCAAGCTCGACTTCGACGACACCGTTCCGTCCGCAGAACCGTTTGTCTTCACCGACACCACAGCGGCGCCCGACGTCTCCGACTTGAGCCTGGGGACACCCGAATACTCCTCCGAAAACGGCGGCGAAGCGTGGACCTACACCCCGGTCGACCGCGGCGACGGCCATGACGACAAGGTCACCAACTGGCGGATCCCGATGAACGGCACGCTCAACCCGGGCGGCAGCATTTCGCTCCAGTACAAGGTCATCGTCAAATAAACGCGACGCTTCGCGCCGCAGCAACGAAAGGAATTTTTATGATCAGACCAGTCAAAACAACGCGCAAGCTCCTCCTCATCCTGGCCCTGCTGGCCCTGCCGCTGACGGCCTGGGCGGCGCCGCAGATCGACATCGCCATCACGGCGCAAAAGGAGATCGTCGTCGAGGAGGACGGAAAACAGGTGAAAAAGATCGTTGAGGCGAGCGAGATTTTCCCCGGCGAAACCCTCATCTACACCATCAGCTATGCCAACTCCGGCGATGAAAGCGCGACCAACGTCGTAATCGTCGATCCGCTCCCGCAGGGGACCGTCTATATCGCCGGCAGCGCCGTTCCGGCCGCCGGCGCCACCTTCTCCATCGACGGCGGCACAACCTACCAGGCGCCGACGCTGCTGACCTACGAGGTCAGCCGGGCGGACGGCACCCGCCAGCGCCAGGTGGCCACCCCCGACCTGTACACCCATATCCGCTGGATCCTGCCGGCGATTGCCGCCGGTGAATCCGGCCTGCTCACTTTCCAGGTTCGCACCCAGTAGAGAGACACCCGCATAGATCATTAAGGAGAACACCATGGACAGAAGTCACCCGCAGCGGATCAGAACCCCGGCCAGCCCGAACCGGGGTCAGCCCCGGGACCCATTTGTCGAAGAACAGCCATTGCCGTTACCAAAACCGACACGCAACACGCAAAGGAGAACCTGTATGAACCGACGCATTTCGACATGCCGTCCACACCGCCTGGCCGTCGTCGCCCTGGCGACCCTGGCGGTCCTGGTCTTCCCTCTGGCGGCCCTGGCCAACACCACCGCCGACACCACCATTCTCAATGTCGTCCAGGTCGACTACCAGGATGCCGGCGGATTGACAAGCTTTACCGCCACGGCCTCCTCCATCGTCACCGTCAACCTGGTCGCCAGTCCGTTGCTCGCTTCGGGCCCACCGACGGCAACCACAGGCGATGAAGGCGGCGCTGCGCTGACCTGCCCGGACACCACGGGCACCTACATGGTCGCCTCCGGCACGACCTTCGAGTCGCTGTTCGCCCTGACCGCTACGGCCAACGGCAATGACTTCTACGGCCTGGTGATCGGCAACACCCCGACCACTGCCGGCAACGTCGCGGTCAGCCATCAGTACTACACCTACAATGGGACTGACGGTTTCACTCTGCTGGCGACCGATCCTGCGGATCACGAACTCGGCGCGGCCGTGGTGGTCGGTTTCAGCGGAACCGACACCCTGTACTTCCCCGGTGGCGCCCTGGCCGGCTTCGCAGTCAACGATATCGCTGTCATCGACGGCATTGCCTACCGCGTCACGAACGTTACTACCGGCACTGCCGCCGTACACGCCAACGCAGGCGCCGTCGAACACAATGATGAGGGCAGCACCACCGCCGAAGCCCAGGGTTCACTGACCCTCGCCGCCCTGCCGGTGACCGACATCAGCATCAACGGCGCCAATGTCGCCGTCGGCAGCGGCACCGTTCCGGCTTTTAACAACAGCGTCATCGGCCTGGTGATCGGCGAAATGGTGCTGGTGAAAATCAGCGTCACCGCCAGTGCCACCGCCACCACCGGCAGTGTTGCCTACACCCTCACCGCCACTGACAGCGGCGACGGCGCGGAAACCATAGCCTGTACCGTCAATTTCGAAGGCGTCGGCCTGACCATCCGCAAGGATGTCCGTAACGTGAACGCCGGTGGTACTTTCGGCGCGACGACCGCCAGCGGCAATCCGGGCGATGTCCTCGAATACCGGGTAACGGTCGCCAACACCGGCGGGATCGCCACTCAAGTGGTGGTGACCGACGCCGTGCCGGCCTACACCAGCCTGGTCGCCGATGCCTACGACTCCGGCAACGCATTCGCCGTGATTACCGACAACGCCGACAACACGGTAAATGTCACCGCGGCGAACGACGGCGAGACCCAGCCCCTCGATCTGGTGGAAACCGGCTACGGCGAGGCCACGGGCAGCGCGGCCGGCAGCGATCTGACCTTTTTCCTCGGCAACACCGCCACCAACGCCGCCGGCGGCACCCTGCCGTACTGCAGTGACGGCACCAGCCTGACAGTGGCCGCTTGCACAACAGCAGGCAAAGAATGGATCGACACCCTGACCATTATCTATCAGGTCACCATCGACTGATCCGGCCCGACCGGGCGGCAGCTGCCGTCCGGTCGAAGCCGGCTGAACTGAACAGCCCAACGGAGGCAACATGCAACTTACCAGCCGAATTCTCGTCAGCCTGCTGCTGGCCCTCGGCCTGCTCGCCCTGTCCGCCGGCCAGACCCTGGCGGCGGTGGCAGCCAACACCCAGATCGTCAACCGGGCGACCATGTCGTACTACGATGGCACGACGACCCAGACGTCCAGTTCGACCGTCACGGTCACCGTCGCCCTGGTCCCCTCACCGCCGGGCATCGAGCCCGGCCCACAGCAGTCGATCGCCTACGCCGGGGCTGACACCCAGCTCGTCAACAGCTTCACCGTGATCGCCACCTCCAACGGCCCGGACAGTTACAGCCTGGCCACGGCGATCACTGCCTCTGCCAACACCAGCGGCGCCAGCGCCGAGGTTTCGCCGTTGACGAGCATCACCCTCGGCGCCTCGGTGACCCT
>JAHYIW010000038.1 GCA_019429445.1 Desulfuromonadaceae bacterium | reverse complement strand
CCCCGGCAAGCCGTGGTGGTGATGCAGGTTGGCGACGAATACCTGATCGATAAAGATGCCACCGCCGGGGTGCGGGTGGGCGATCTGTTCAGCACTATTCGTCCGGGCAAAAGTGTCGTTCATCCGCTGACCGGCGAGATTCTTGGTTCCCTCGATGAATTGCTCGGTGTGGTGCGGGTGACGCGGATTAAACCAGGCTATGCCTACGTTCAGGCGGTGGGCACGCCCCACCCCTATGCGCCGGGCGATAATCTGCAGCGTTTTGCGCAGATTCCGGCAATGGTGACGGGGGGGACAGCGGAGGCGGTGCGGACTCTCCAGGCGGCGTTGCCACAGTTTGAATGGCTGGGGGAGACAGAGCAGAGCAGCCCACGCTTGCCGGCGGGATTGGCAAAGCCGCTGCTGGTTTTTGTCTTTGCAGGAGGGCAGTTGTCGGTCCGTGATGATCAGGGCACCCTGCGCGGAAGCTACCCGCTAGCGAAAGTTGCGGTATCAAGCGTGACCCCCGCGGTGCTGGCACCGGCAGCAGCGACCCTGCCGACTGGGTTGGTCCCGGTCGACACCGGCAGGTCGTTGTCAACTCAGGGGGTGGTGCACAGTCCGCCGCTGAAGGGGGCTCCGAACGGGGTGGCGGTGGCGGATTTTGATGGCGACAAACGTCAGGAAATCGCTGTCGGTTATCACGACAAGATCGTCATCATGCAACTTGCCGGGGGAGCATTCACGCCGCTTGGCGAAATTCCCGCGCCACGGCGGGTAAAAATATTGGCAGTTGATGCCATCGATCTCGATGGCGACGGTCAAGCCGAGCTCTATGTCACCGCCACGCGCGATGGCATCATGCATTCGTTACGGGTGGTTTATCGTGCCGGTACATATCAGATCGATATCACCGCCCTCCCGTGGATGTTCCGGGTGGTTACGACCGGTGGGCAGAAAAAACTGCTGGGGCAGCCATTGGGTGACACCACCAACCCTTTCAGTGAAAAGGTCGTCACTCTTAACGTCGCTTCCGCTGGGTTGATTGCGGGGAATGAAGACGCCGGGCTGGCAGCGGGAAGAAGTCTTTACGGCGCGCTGCCGATCCCCGGTGGCTCGCAGGTAACCGCCTTGCTGACGCCGAGCGATCAGCTCCGGGTACTCGACGCGGCCGGCGAGGTGGTGTGGGAAAGTGCTGCAAAGTATGGCGGCACCGAGCGCAATATTATTCGCGAGATGTTCATTGTCGGCGGTGTCGAATATCATCAAACCCCTCTGCAAGGGGATATGATGCAGTATGGCGATATGGTGCTGGTGCCGCAGAATGATGGTTCGAGAACGCTCAGTCACAGCCTGGAGTTTGAATCGAGTCGGGTGGTGGCGATGAGCTGGGATGGTTACGCCTTGCAGGAGAGCTGGTCAACCCAAAAAGAGGCGGGCTATCTGTCCGATTTTGAAGTCGCCGACGCCGATAACGACGGTCGCGATGAAATCGTCATGGCGGTGGTTTACAGTCGTGCCGGATTTTTCTCCGCGAGTCGCGCCGCGCTGCTGGTTTATGAGTTGCCCTGACGGAAAAACTTAAACGTATCTGGCAATCACTTTGGCCAGATCGGCCAGCAGGGCCAACTCATTTTTGCCGAAATCGGGCCCGGCGCTGGGGCCGTCGGCACCTTTGCGGGAGAGCTGGATAGCGCCGACCTTTTCACCGTCGCGAAGCAGCGGGATACTCATGATCTTTTGAATCCGCTGCGGCGCTTCGGGCTGGTCTTTGTCGATTTTGACGGTCTCAAAAATAGTCGCGTGGCTGAGGGAGCCGAAGGAATTATTAACGAAGGCCTTGCCGTCGCGGATGGTGCGTGCCACGAGCGCGGTGTTTGATGACAGCGGGAGGTTGCCGGTTACTTTCAGCTTCGGCGGCCAGAGGAAGCCGATCATTTGCAGCTTTGGATCGAGCGAAAAAATAGCCACCTCGTCTGCCCGGAGCTTAAAAAGCTGAGTTAATGCTTGCGCGGCCAGTTTCAAGCGGAGCTCCCCTGTGGCCAGAGCAGCCAGCTGAGTGTCGAGTTTTTGGCTGATTGCTTCCGCGCTCATGACGTCCTCCTGATCATATGCAATTATATTAAGAGGCAAAACCTTAGCACAGCTCTTCCGACAGGTCAAAGTAAAGTGTCGCCCAAGTGTCGCCCAAGTGTCGACCATAACGCTCTTCACGCTCTTCCTGGTAGATTGCCCGAAGTTTTGCAGATGATACATCCTTTGTCGGACTCATCCCCCGCAACATAGCCAGAAAATGGACCGGACCATGACGAACCACACTGACAATTCTGCCCGCTGGGATTTAACCGCACTGTATCGCAGCGACGCTGATCCCGCGATCGATCGCGACCTGGGCCGGGCGGCGCGGCGTGCGGAGTCGCTGCGTAAGGCGTATCGGTCGCGCATTGCCAGCGCACCGACAGCGGAGTTGATACGGCAGGCGCTTGCGGCGCAGCTGGAGGTGCAGCGACCGCTGCTCAAGGTTTACGGCTACGCTCAATTGCTCTTTAGCGCCGACGGCGCGCATGAAGGGCATAAACAGCTGCTGGCACGCGTGCGCGAAGCGTGGAGCGCGGTCAGTGAAAGCATCCTCTTTCTGGAACTGGAAATTGTCCACATCATTGATGAGACCTTTGCCGAACTGATGCTCTCCCCGCTGCTTACCGATTATCGGCACCATTTGACCCGCCTGCGGGCCGAGAAACCTTACACACTGGACGAGGCGGTTGAACAGGCGCTGAAACGCAAGGATTTGTCGGGCAAGGACGCCTTCTCGCAACTCTTTGATGAACTGACCGCGGCGCTGCGCTATACCTTTACCCTGCCCGGCGAAAAGGTTCCGCGGCAGGTCAGCGGTGAGGAGCTTTTGGCGCTCCTCTACCATCCAGATGCCGCGCTGCGGGAGGCGGCTTTTACCACCTATCTCGATGAGCATGCGCGACAGGGGCTGGTGCTGACCAGCTGTTTTAATAATATCCTGCTTGATCACGGGCGCGAAGCGGAACTGCGCAATTACCCCGAGTTGATGACTCCGACCCATTTGAGCAGCGAAACCGAGCCGGAGATGGTGACGCGAATGATGGCGGTGACCGAGGATAATTACGGTCTGGCGCAGGAGTACTTTCGTCTCAAAGCCGAACTGCTCGGGGTTGAACAACTGAAGAATACCGATCTTTATGCGCCGCTCGGAAGAGCCGCCCGCAAAGTTTCGTACGGCGAGGCACAGCAGCTGGTGCTCGCCGCGTATGGTGGATTCTCGCCGCGACTGGCAAAGCTCGCCGCCGGGTTTTTTGACGCAGGGCGGATTGATCCTTTCCCGCGTGATGGCAAGAGCGGCGGGGCTTTTTGTCTGGGGGTGTTACCGGAATATCCGCCGTATCTGCTGCTCAACCATACGGACAGTCTGCGCGATGTGACAACGCTGGCGCATGAGCTTGGGCATGGCGTGCATTTTGCCCTCTCTGGCCGGCAGAATCTCTATTATTATCATGCGCCGCTGCCGCTGGCTGAAACGGCGAGTGTCTTTGGTGAAATGCTCCTGACGCGCCATTTGCTCGACCAGGAGGACGATCCGGCGCTCAAGGTGGAGCTGTTGTGCGCCAAGCTGGAAGACATCATCGCCACCACCTTTCGACAGAACGTGCTGACCCGTTTTGAACTCGCGGCTCACCGCTTACGTGGTGAACGGCTGCTGGCGGCGGAAGATTTTTGCGATCTGTGGTGGCAGGAAAACCGCAAACTGTTTGGCGAGGCGGTGACGATGATCGAAGCGTATCGCTGGGGGTGGAGTTATATCAGCCATTTCATCCACGCCCGTTTCTACTGTTATTCGTACGTCTTTGGTGAACTGCTGACGTTGTCGTTGTATCGGCGTTATCAAAAGATGGGGGAGGCGTTCGTGCCCCTCTATGAAGAATTGCTGGCGTCGGGGGGGAGTCAGTCGCCGCAGCAATTGTTGCGACCGTTCGGGATCGATCTGGATGCCGCAGATTTCTGGCAGCAGGGGTATGACGTGGTCAGGGAGCTGTTGACAGAATTGCGCGGTGCGTTGGCGGAGCTGAATTAACGGCCTTCCGGCACCGTTTCACTCGGCGCACAAAGACCGCGTACAGCGCGGCACAATCCCTCGTTCCTCGGCCCGGCGGAATAACTCCGTCACCGCCACAATCCCGGTCGCCCCCAGATCAAAAGAAAAATCGTTCACGTAGAGCGCGATATGACTGTCGATCACTGCGTCTGACAGTTCCTGGGCGTGGCGCTTGATGTAGCTGCGGGGGGCATGAGGGTGGGCGTAGGCGTAACCGATGCTGGTGCGAATGGCGCGGTCAACCCGCTGAATCAGCGCGCCGCCGAGGGAGCGTTTGGCCAGAATAGCGCCGAGCGGCAACGGGAGCCCGGTGGTTTGCTCCCACCAGACGCCGAGATCCAGCGCGGCGACCAGGCCGTGCTCCTGGTAGGTAAAGCGCGATTCATGGATGATGACCCCGGCGTCAGCCTGACCGCTGGTGACGGCGGTGATGATGCGATCAAAAGGGAGGATCAACAGTTGATCAAACCCTTCGCCGTAAAGTTGCAGCAGCAGGTTGGCGGTGGTCAGTTGGCCGGGGATGGCGATCCGTTTGCCGCGCAGCTCGTCCATCGTCGTCGCACGGCGCGCGATGACCAGCGGGCCACAGCCACGGCCCAACGCTCCGCCACTGCGCAGCAGGCAGTATTCTTCACGCAGGTGGCCGAACGCGTGGTAGGAGATTTTGGTCAGGTCAAGGGTGCCTGCAATGGCCAGACGATTGAGCGTCTCGACATCCTCCAGCCGCTCGCGAACATAAAAATCCCCGCTATCGACCAGCCCGTGGGTGAGGGCGTGAAAGATGAACGTGTCGTTCGGGCAGGGAGAATAGCCGAGAGTCAGTTCGCGCATGGTGGTCATAGCAACGGTAACAGGTCAATGACCGCCTGCTGGGCGAGTCTCGCCGCGCCGCGCAGATCCCAGCGGGTCAGGTCACGATCCTCGGTCAGGTTGGAGATGCCGCGAATTTCGAGGAGCGGAATGGTGTAACGGGTACAGACGCTGGCGATGGCGGCGCCTTCCATGTTTTCACAGATGCCCCCGGTGCGTTGTGCAAGCTCTGCCCCCAGTGCCGCGCGACCGGAGCATGTCGACACCGTCACAAAGGGGCCGCTGACACAGCGGGCGCCGCACGCGGCGGCGGTCGCATCGAGGGTCGATTGCAGGTGCGCAACGCAGAGGGTGTTGACCGGAAACGTGTTGAAAAAGGTCTGGCTGATGGTTGTCAGCAACGGTAAATCGAGCGCCGCCATATCCTGAAAACCGGTCGGGGTTGACACCCCTTCATCGCCGAAAATCTCCGCTGTTGCGACAGCCAGATCGCCAACGCGCAGGCCGCTGTCGGGATAAGCGCCGCCGCAACCGCAGACGATGATGGCGCGAGGGGTGACCCGTGCAAGGAGCGCGGTGGCTGCACTGGCGGCGTTGGCCTTGCCGACACCGGTATGCAGCAAGAGGGTGTCGCCCCCCCCGCTGAAAGCAGCGAACGGGCTGAGCCCGTCGCTCGGAGTCAACCGCAGCAGCTCGCGCAGGCGCACGGTTTCCTGCGGCACCGCCGCGAGCAGAACGACAGGAGAGCGCCCCCGGACCTTGGCTTCAGCCACGAAACCAGCCCTTGCGGATCAGATCGCGGCGCAACGTAACCCCCTGATTGCGCACCATGCCGTGATACCAGAATTGTTCGCCGTCAACCGGAATATCGTCGGCCGGGTCGAGTCGTTTGCGGCAGTCGGTGAGGTTCTGGCGGAACATCTGGTCGGCCTCGTCGACAATTTCCTCGATTTTCGAACGCACCGCTTCCGGAACCCCTTCGACGACATACTGGATCAGGTCACGCAGCCGCAGACCGTAGCGGTATTCTTCCAGCCCCCCCTCGAACGCCGCTTCACATTCACTGACAAAATCGTTCCAGTCGAGGAGCAGGCCGCCGAAATCCTCTTCGGCAAAATGCTCGAAATCGGGATGATTGCGCAGGCGCAACTCGATTTCGTCCTGTTCGCGCTTGGAAAGGAAGAAAGACATCCCCTCTTCTACCTTATACATGTCCAGATCATCGGCAAGATCGATACAAAATTTCATGTAATCGAGTTCGGTGTCGCTGTACTCGACCAATTCATCGGGCAGATCGCGGCGCTTGTGGCAGAGGAGAGACAGATGGTCATGCCCCCAGTCGGTCGGGAAAGCCAGCTCGACATTGTGGGGAACCGCATGTTGCCGGAGCAGGTGGGTGACCCTGATATGATTGTCGATGAAGCAGGTCAAAACCTTTTCCTCGGAATAAAAAATCTCCATCCCGGCACGATTGTTTGCCAGTCCAAAACCCACAAAACCGTCGTGGAGGATGCGCGGCAAATAACCTTCCAGGGTGTCCATCAGTTCTGCTGTCGGCAGGTAAGGGGAGTAATAGACCTCCGGCTCGCATTGCTCGGCATCCTTGTCGGTTTGTTCCTCGCGATAGAATTCGAGCAGCAAAAAGGCTTCGTCCGGCAGTAGCGTCACGAGGTCACGCAGCAAAGGGATCATTCTGGCCGCACCAATCATGATGGTGAAGCGGTACGTATCGGTGGCATCTTCAAGCAAGCCGAAGGTGTATCCCTCACAAAAGGCAGGACGGCTGCGAAAGAGTTCGGAGCGCCAGGGGCGCAAGCCGAGGGGGAAGTCGAAATCTACAGTCATGATTCGGTACTTAATAACTCAACGTTGAGGGGAATGGCAAAGCGCCGGGAAATATGCATTGGACATAATAAGGATAGCGACCTGCAAAAGTCAACCAGTGTCATTTTGAGACTTTTTAACAATGTCGCTGAAAAAATTTACGCCGCTATTAGCACGGGGATTGTACGTGCAGGACACCGAATTCATTAATAAAATTGTACTTTATTGTGAGTAAATCTTTTTATCGTAAATAAATAATTTTGTTGACAATTAGCGCCATTTTAGCTATATCGGCGGAAATAAAACCATTTTCTATTTGTGAGTTCAAGTGCCTGGGGCACACGTCGGTTAACGGGGTGAACCGGAAAATCTCATTCGAATAATCAGCAAAAGGAAGAGAGACATGGCGAAAAAATCGATTGCACCAACGTTGAAAAATCCGTTCGATCCGCCCGAAAAGGTGGAGTTTACGATCCCCGGTGAGGTCGCTGGCGTCAGTGGTGGCTACGAAGAAGTTATGCGTGAAGGGTATGAGCTGATTCAACGCCCGGTCAAATCGGTGGCAGTCAGTTCGATCGAGAAACAACATTTCAAAAAGCGGATGACAGTTTGGGAGCGGATCAAGGTTCTGTCCCAGGATGAGCCGAATGTCCTTTATCAGAACTGGGGCAAAAACCTTGATGGTGCCTCGCTGATGACCGGCATCCTCACCATCAAAGGGCGTGACGTTGCGGTTTATGGCCATGATTTTACGGTGCGGGCCGGATCGATTGATGCCACCAACGGGAACAAACTGGCGCGCCTGTTTAATATGTGTGGTGAAAAAAAGATTCCGTTGATCGGCATGAACGACAGCGCCGGGGCATTTGTCCCTGCCGGGGTCGGTGGTCTTGATGGTTACGCCGAAGCATTTACTGCGCTGCGCAAGATCAGCGGCGTGGTGCCGTCAATCATGTGCATGTTCGGTTTTAATGCCGGTGGCGGGTCCTACTTGCCGCGTCAGGGCAGCTTTGTTATCCAGCCGAACGACACCTTCTTTGGGCTTACCGGACCGGGCGTCGTCAAGTCGGTCCTCGGTGAGGACGTGACTCCCGAGGAGCTTGGTGGTCCGAAGGTCCATGGCAACTCTGGAGTGGCCGACCTGACCGTGGCTGACGAAGTTGCCGCGCTGCGCACGGCGACGCGCCTGCTCAGCTACATCCCCGACAACAACAGCGTCATGGCGCCGTATCAGGAAACCAGTGACCCGCTTGATCGCAAGACCTGGGAGATCAATACGCTGCTGAAAAAAGCCTTCAACTCGCCAACCGGGTTCAATACCCCTTTTGACGTGTCGATAATTATTCAGCAGATCTGCGATCACGGAGACTATTTCGAGTTGCAACCGGAACGGGCTCGCGAGGTAGTGACCGCCTTCGGTCGCCTCGGCGGCAATGTTGTCGGCTTCTGCGCCAACAACTCGGCGGTTTCATCAGGGCAGATCGACTGCGATTCTGCCGTGAAGATTGCGCGGTTCATTCGTTTCTGCAATATTTACAACATCCCGGTCATCTTCATGGAAGATACCACCGGCTTCCTGCCAGGGCGCGAGCAGGAAGCGCGCGGCATCGTTCAGGCCGGCCGGTCGATGCTTGACTCGATCGTCGATCTGCGCACCCCGCGAATCCTGCTGATCCTGCGTAACGCCTACGGCGGGGCCTACGCCTCATACAATAACTACCCGACCGGGGCCGACCTGGTGCTGGCGCTGCCGACCACCCGTCTTGCGGTTATGGGCCCGGCCGGCAAGGAGTTCGTCTACAAGAATGAGCTGCGCAAGTTGCGCGGAGCGATTGCAGGGCGCATCAAGCAGGGCATGCTGGAGCGGATTAGTGCCGGGATGGATGGTGATGCAGCCAAGAAAGACGCTGAGAATGAAGCGGCTGAATGGCTTAAAGCCGAAGAAGCGCTGCTCAACACCCGTTATGAAAAAGAGTTGATGAACCCGAAAGAAGGGCTGGCGCTGGGCTCGATTTCCTCTATTGTCATGCCGACCGATCTGCGCAAAGTCCTCGGTGAAAACCTGAACTTCTTCCTGCGGCACTACACGCCGGGGCCGATGCAGTCTGTTCAGCGCGAGTTCCACTAGGGCGCTGGAGGGAGAGGTGACGATGAAAGCAAATCTAAGTTTTGACGTGGAGATAGAGCCAATGGCACAGACTACTGATTACTACCGAAACAATCCGTTGATTCATCGCGATCGCCGCCTGAGCCGATCTGCTTCCCCATGGGTCAGATCGTTCTCGTGTGAGGATCTCAAACCGTTGATCGTTTGTCGCGGCCCGATCCGCAAGGAGGCGATGGATGTTTACAGCGAAATGGGGATCACCCATTTCGGCATCCTGCTGTCTGAAAAAGACTCGATCGTTTACCCGAACGCCTTGTCGCCGGAGTTGCGGCAACTCACCGATTCGACACGCGTTCATCGCGTTCCCGATTATTCCGGTGCCAGCAAGGAAGAGCGGATCGAGCGCATCAACCAGATTATTCAAATCGCCAAGGATAACGGCTACGATTCGGTCTTTGCCGGTTACGGTTTCATGGCCGAAGATGACGAGTTTGTCGCCGCGATAGAGAATGCCGGTCTTAAATTTATCGGCCCGTGCGCGCACACCCAGGCAAGTGCCGGGAAGAAAGATGAAGCGAAGCGTACCGCTCTCAAGGTTAATGTTTCGGTCACGCCGGGAATCGATAACGTTACCGCGCGGACGCTGGTGGCGAAACATCCGAGCCGCGAGGCGTTGCTGGCAGTGGTCAAGGCTGAAGCGTTGGCGGTCGATAAGAAGATTCTTGCCAACAGCGAACTCTCGCTCGAAGATCTGGCCGACAAAATTCTTTTTGCTGCCTACGAAAAGGGGATTGATCTGTTCACGATCAAAGAACTTGGCAAGCAAACGGAACAAGAGATCGCGGCGATGTTCAAGGCGAACCCGAACGCCCGCATCCGCCTCAAGGCGATCGGCGGTGGTGGTGGCAAGGGACAACGCATTCTCGGTGCTTCACTGCTGACCAAGAAGAATGTCCGCGATGCTGATATTGCCAAAGCCGCAGCTGATGCACCGGGTCTGGTGCTGGAAATCCTTAACGAAGTCAAGGCGAACGGCGTTGGCGATAACAAGAATGTGTTGATCGAGCTCAACATCGAGCAAACGCGTCACAACGAAATTCAACTGCTTGGCAATGGCAAGTGGTGCGTTTCCCTGGGGGGGCGCGACTGCTCGTTGCAGATGCATGAGCAGAAGCTGCTCGAAATCTCCGTCACCCAGGAGGGGTTGGCGCTGGAGATTGAAAAAGCGAAAAAAGCTGGCAATAAAGTCGTTACCAAGGCGCTTGAAACCGATCTCAAGGTACTCAAGCGGATGGAAGAAGAAGCGGCGCGATTCGGCGCGGCGGTCGGTCTCGATTCGGCGTCAACCTTTGAGTGTATCGTTGACCGTGATCGTCACTACTTCATGGAAGTCAATACCCGAATTCAGGTTGAACACCGGGTTTCAGAGCTTTGTTACAGCCTCAAGTTCACCAATCCCAAGGATCAGAACGATTTCTTTATCGTTGAATCACTGGTCGAGGCCATGGCGCTGCTCGCCGAACACAAAGAGCGCCTGCCGAAGCCGGAGCGGATTGTCCGCTTTGCTGCCGCCGCCGAGGCGCGGCTCAACGCGACCGATAGCTCGCTGACACCGAGTGCCGGGGGGATGATCCGTTACTGGAGCAAACCGCTGGAAGGCGAAATTCGTGACGATCAGGGGATCTGTCTGCCGAACCCTGATACCGGGCTTTTCATGCGCTACAAGGTTGCTGGCGCTTACGATTCAAACATTGCCCTGCTGCTGACCGAAGGGGTTGATCGTCTCGACAGTTATCAGGCGCTGTCACGCGTTATCTGTAACACCAAGATTCGCGGTACCGATCTGGCGACTAACCTGGAATTTCACTACGGGCTGGTCAACTGGTTTATCGGGCGCAACGTCATGGCCAAGCCGACCACGCGTTTCGTCGTCCCCTACCTGACGTTGGTGGGAACACTGAAGGAAGAAGCGAGCAAGCTCGATCCGGTTTTCGCTTTCCTGGCGATGAAAAAGGCTTACGCCCAGCGGGTTGCTGAGCAGTACGCTGATGACGCCGCAACCCTGGCGGCGCAGAAAACCAATATCTCGGAACTCCTTGACCGTAAAGGAACGCTGATCACCCGTCCGATGGAACAATTGCTGGCCGATCCGCACCTTCTTTCCGGCTGGTTGAGTCTCAATCAGAAGAACTTCAAGGTTGCTGGCGGCAAAGCGACCTGGCTGCGTAACCCGATGGTTGTGCTCGACGAAACTTACGCTTATCTGAATATGGCTTATCGTCGGCACGAACCGGCCGCTGAAGTGATCTGGGATCACGACAAGGCATTGCTCGACAGCGCCTTGCGTTTCTATGCCGAGCTGCGGACAACGTTGAAGCTGGAAAAGGACGATTTCGCGAAGCTCAACGAGTTACTGGGGAAAGACAAGCCGCAGGGCGGTTATGATCAGGCGATGTGGACGCAGATTCAGTCTGCCCACGCTGGTTATCAAGCGGGAACCGAACTGCTTGCAATCATTTTCCTGATCGCCGACAACACCCGTTTCTGGGATCTGAAGGTGGAAGAAGATCTGGAGATCACCATTCCGGAGTATCTCGCCGACCCCGACCTGCAAGCGCGGATGAAAAAGATCCTGGTTCCGCCGCCGTCAACCAAGGCCGACGAGATTGTCACGCCGGGCGGGGGGATGTACTATGCTCAGGAAGCGCCGGGGATGCCGCCGTTCGTGACCGAAGGGATGCATTTCGAGAAGGGGCAGCCGTTGTTTATCATCGAGGTCATGAAGATGTTCAACAAGATCCCGGCACCGTTCTCCGGCACCATCGACAGGATTCTGATCGAAGGAAAGGAAGGGGTCATCGTGTCGAAAGGGCAGCCGCTCTTTAAGGTGACTCCGGACGAGAAGTTTGTCGAGGTTGATCCGAAGGCCATTGAGCGCGAGCGGCGCGAGACGACCAGCGCTTATCTGCAAGCGGTGCTCTAAACACAGGTGCCAGCAACCGATAAAAAGGCCCCGGACTCATCCTCCGGGGCTTTTTTGTCGATGGTGTGTGACGATGTCTCGCTAGTACCCTGTAACCCATAGGATTTCGAGGGATTGCGCAGGGCTTTGACGTGTCAGCAAGGCGCGATTTCTGTTGCCTGGCCGTAGCTAAACAGCTGAAATCGGAACGTAGCTGACGCGGCAAAGAACAAGCAAGATGCGAAAGATTATGGGTTACAGGGTACTATGCGCCGGCGTAGTTGTAGTCGTCTGCTTCGACGCACTCGGTTTGAGCTTGTAAAAACGAAGCCACTTGCGCATCGTTGACAATCTCGACCGTACCGTGATTGACCGACCAGGTCGTTCCGCAAAGATCGCAGACAATGATCGATTCATCAAAGCCGTTGACGTGCATGTTCATCTCAATATGTTGTTTACGGGTTTTGCAAACAGGGCACTGCATAAATAGACTCCTTCGACGTGTGATGATTGAAATTATCATCAATGTTTTGTCTTAAATATAGGCACAAAATTTCTTTTTGCAAGCGAAAAGTTCAAAAAAGTCCTTATAAAACAGCATGTTACATATTTTTTGTTTTGTCTGCCAAAGTGTTTTTTGATATCCACCCGGTTGACATCCCACCCCGGTCTGAATAAAATCGCCTAGACGGCTGATTTTAATGAGTTTTTTTGCAAACAACCAGTATTTTGAAAAATATCGGCAGCGCGCTTTCAATCTCTTTGCATAATTAATTTATTTCACGGTTAAAACGCATATGGATCGACAACAACTGCATTCTATCGATCTTGACCAGCCGGATCTGCCCGGATTTCGTCAGTTCATCAGCTCGTGGGTGTATCACACCCCACTTGGGACCGTGTTGATTGACCCCGGACCGAGTTCATCGATTCCCTGTCTGGTACGGGAACTGAAACGGATCGGGGTCGAGCGGCTCGACTATATCTTGCTGACGCACATCCATATCGATCATGCCGGTGGCACCGGCACTTTGCTGCAGACCTTCCCCGCCGCGCAAGTGATCTGTCACCCGGACGGTGTTGCACACCTGGTGGCACCGGAGAAACTTTGGCAGGGATCACTCAAGGTCCTTGGCAAAACTGCCGAAATTTACGGCGAGATTCTGCCGGTGCCCGCGCAGCAGACCGGTTTTTGTGAAACGATCGGCCCACTCGGGGTACGGGCCTACAAAACCCCCGGTCATGCATCGCACCATCTGTGTTATCTGCTTGATGATCTGCTCTTTGCCGGGGAGGTTGCCGGAGTGCGCTGCGAGCTTGCCGGGCAAATTTACATGCGGCCGGCAACCCCGCCGCGCTTTTTGCTGCCGGTTGCTTTAGCCTCCCTTGACAGGATGATTGCCTTGCAGCCGCAAACGATGGTTTTTGCTCATTATGGTCGGGTCGATGATGCCCTGACCCATCTGCGGATCGCACGGGCGCAGCTGCTGTTATGGGTGGAGGGGGTGAAGGCGCTTGCTGCGCTGCCGGAAGCAACACGGGAAGAGGCGTTCTTTTACTGGTTGCAGGAGCGTGATGCGCATTATCGCCTGATTGATCAATTACCCGAGGATATTCGTGAGCGCGAGAGGATGTTCTTGAGCAATACCCTGCAAGGGATGGCGGCGTATGTAAAGTGTCACCCCTGACGCGTGGCACAGGTCTCGCCGTGCCCCTTAGTGTTAATTCTGCGCTGACTTGAGCTGCGCAATAATCTCCCGCAACGCCTCACGTTCCTCCCTCGTCAACAGTCGATCGCGATAAAACGCCCCGCCATAGATGTCAGCGAAGCGCTGGCAGCGCGGATCATTGACCGCTTCAGCCAGCTCTGTCAGGCCGCAACGGGGAGGCAGCACGGCAGCAGGGTAACGGCGAGCTACGCTGCGCAGATAGGCGCGCAGCAGCGGATGAGCACGGTGACGCGTACCTCGCCAGTAGCCGCTGACGACGATCATACCCAGCCCGCCGAGCACCATCAGCACGGTTGCGGTGGCCGGTTTTTTGAGCTGCGGGCGCAGGGCGCGCAGGTTGCGACCGGTGGCCAAGAGCAAGGTCATCTGCCGGTCGAAGTCGTAAACAATAACCGCGCGTTGCCAGAAATAATCGGCGGCATCGGCAAGTCGTTGCGCCAGAGATTGCCCGCTTCCGCGCTCGGCAAGGAGCTCCGTGGTGGCGTTGACAGCCAGCGTGCTCGGGTCAAAACGGCGCCAGCCTTCCCCGCTCAGGAGCACTTCTACCCAGACGTGTGCCTGATCCTCGCTGACCAGATAGTACCCGCCGAGGTCATTATAATTCCCTCCATAGTAGCCGCCGACCAGTCGGGCCGGGATATCGATCAAGCGTGCCAGAAGGGCGAAAGACGAGGCAAAAAATTCACAATACCCGGTTTTGCGCTCAAATAAAAATTCAGCGACGGGGTCGGGGCCGCGCGGCAGGTCGCGGTGGGAATATGAAAACTTTGCCGTGCGAAAATAGTTCACCAGCGCGGCAAACCGTTGATCATCTGTTGCCCCGGCGGCACGCAGTTGTTGCGCCAGATTGACAATGCGTGGTGAAATATTTTCCGGTACCTGGAGCCAGCGATCTGCTCGCACTGGCGCCTTAAGGGTTGCCCCGATGTGCGAGACGATTTCATAGAAAAAGCGTTTACGCGGTGTCCGGTGCAGCGTCAGTACCCCTTCCGCATCGCGCGCGGCCCTGATACCGCTGATTTGCCCCGGCACATCGAGAGCAAAAAGGTAACGGCGGTCATTCAGCTCGGGGTAAACCGTTACCGCAACGGCACGCCCTCCTCTGATATCTGGCGTGGTGCCGGGGACTTCCGGCAAGCGTTTCCAGTTGTTCCCCTCCAGTTGACTGAGAACAATGCCGCGCCAGTAGAGATCTTCCTTCGGCAGCTCCATAGTTTTGGCGCGGAAAACCGGAGTTCTGGTTTCCGCCAGATTCGAAACCGTGCCGGGGCGCACCTCTTCACTGAACCCGACCTTGCTGGTGCCGCCAGGATTGAGAAAGTTCCACAGCGGATATTGGGTGCGCGGCAGGATGACAAAGAAGGCGAGCATCAACAGCAGTGCAATCCCCGGCATCAGCAACGCGACAGTGATGATCTTGCGAAATTCAGCAGCGCTTAAGCGCATCTTTTCATCGGCCTCGACATAGGTCAAAAGTACCAGTGAGACGGCGATGGCGAAGACCATCAGGATCAGGTAGCTGAGGAAGCTGGCATCAAGTTTCAAGAGCGCCGAGGCGGCCAGACTGAAGAGCGCCAGGGTATAGTTTTGCAACAGGTGCCGACCGCTCTTGGCACCAAGTAGCCGAATCGCGATCAGCAGGGCGAGGATGTTGATCACCGGATCAATCAGATTAACAAAGCTGACCTGCCAGCCATAAAAGATGAAAAAAATGAGCGAAGCAAGCGTTGCCCCCCGGTCGGGGATCACGGTGCGCTGCTGTCGATCGGCGCTGATACCGCCGAGCAGCGCCAGGGGCAGAGCGATCTGGGCTGGCAGCGCGAGCGCGGCGTAGACCGGGGCAACGCCGAGCAGGCAGATGACGTAGTGGAGCCAGTTAAGCGGGGTGCGAAGGTTGACCATAGAGCGCAAGTTCAGTAAGGAGTTGATGTTTATGGGGCAGACCGGCTTGCGCCGGGATGGTGACGTGCGGAAGTTTGAGACCGACAGGACGCCCGTTGCGCTGGCTGCGGTCGATGAGGAACACCGCCTGACGCAGTTGCTCTTCAATCGTCCGGCCCGGAAGTTTAAGCAGATCAATCAGCAACGGTTCCCGCTGGGTGGCGGACAGTTCCCGCACTTTGAGACTGCCGTGTTTGGCGCTGAGGCGCCAGTGAATCAGTTTGACCGGTTCGCCGCCGCGATAATCGTTGATCTGGCGCAGTTCTCCGGTGCTGCCGCGATTGGCGGTGGAAATGCCTTCGCGCTGGCGTGATCGGCCATGTTCCTGATCTGCTACGCAGGGGAGTGGAGCGGGGAAAACCAGCAGTTGACGATCCACGATGATGGTGCGTGCGCGGACAAAGAAATTGACCGGAAAGGGGGAGCTGACGGTGACTGCCGGAGCGGCGTGGTAGCCGCGACCGTCAAGACACAAGCGGACGGTGGCGTGGGTGTCGCGTTGCCGTGACAGATAGGGGACCACGGTCTGGTTTTTGCCGACGCTGAGGCAAAGCAGAAAACCGGGGAGAAAACGGCGTTGATTGCGAAGCCTGATCGTCAGCAGGGTGGTGACCCCGGCATAAATCTCGTCTGGGGGAAGAATCGTGACCTGCAACCGGTCGAGATTGCCTTTGCCCAGCACACCGGTGATCGACATGAAGCCGAGCAGGGCTGAGACGATCAGGTAGATCAGGTTGTTGCCGGTATTGACGGCGGCGAAACCGAGAAGCAAGGTGATGGCGATATAAAATCCGCCCGCCTTGGTCAGCTTCAGGCCAAAGGAACCGGTAGGGCGGCGACGATCGATTGCAGCACCTCTCTTTTGCCGAGGGTTTCATGTTCGGCGCGCGGAATCAACCGGTGGGCACCGACCGGGATAATCATCTCGCGCACATCTTCGGGGATGACATAAGCGCGGCCGCGCAGGTAGGCGGCAGCACGGGCGGCGTCGGCGATGGCGATCCCGCCGCGGGTCGAGATGCCGGAGAGGAGCATCTCATGGTCGCGGGTGGCGACAATCAGAGTGTGAATGTAATCGAGCACCCGGTCGCCAAGCTGGATTTCCTCGCGGATGAAACGGCGCGCGGTGAGAATGTCGTCAAGGGTCAGCAACGAGTGCATGGCGCGGATTTCCTCACGGATACTCCCCGCGCGGATAATCTCTTTTTCGATCGCCGGCGGAGGATAACCGACGCCGGTAGTGATCAGAAAACGATCCATCTGCGATTCAGGCAACGGATAGGTGCCGACCTGTTCGAGCGGATTCTGGGTGGCGATCACCAGAAAAGGATCGGGCAGATTGTGGGTCGTCCCCTCAATCGTCACCCGGCGTTCCTCCATCGCTTCGAGCAGGGCACTCTGGGTTTTTGGCGTGGCGCGATTGATTTCGTCGACCAGCAGCAGATTGTTGAAGATCGGGCCGGGCATGAATTTGAATGCATTCTTTTCCCGGTCAAAGATCGACAGCCCGGTGATATCGGACGGCAGCAGATCGCTGGTACATTGCACCCGCCCGAAACTGAGGCCGAGAGCGCCCGAAAGGGCCAACGCCAAAGTGGTTTTGCCCAGTCCGGGGATATCTTCGAGCAGCAGATGCCCCCCCGCCAGCAGTGCAGTCATCGCCAGGCGCAGCGCTTCAATCTTCCCTTGCAGAAAATCGGCAACAAGGATGTCGATCGTTTTGGTAATCAGTGTGTGGCGGGGCAGACTCATGAAATGTCCTTCCGGGAGGATTGCTGTCAACACGCGTGTAGGATTATATTATTGCAGGTTTAGGAGAAAAGACGCAAGAGAGGTGAGATTTATTTTGTGCCGGTTTCGAATCTGAAGTGAAGGGCGGGCGGAACGCCCAAAAAAAGATTATTCGAATTTTGCAACCTTGCAATCTTAAAAGCCCCAAGTATTTGCACATCTACGATTAAAAATTGTATCGCAAACCTACCAATATATTATGCGACAAATACTTACTTTCTATCGTCGTACCAGCGCTACTGAATCGAGGATCACTTGTACCAAAAAATCTATACTGAAGATCAATAATAATTGTTTTTGTAACTTCGTACCCTTCCCCCAACATGATCTGATAGGCGATCAAATTCGCATTATCACTCCCCGTTGCACTGTCAATTTTAATGTTCGCAAAACCCAGCCCTACCCCAATATATGAAAAAAAACGATCAGCTGAAGGAATGTCATAAAAGCTATTACCCATTACAGTAAAAAGTGAACAATCCCCCTCAGTTTTAATTTCACGAGACCCGAATTTTCTATTGTAGGTGACATTTGAGGTACGATAGCCAATTTCAACCTCAACACGGCCCTCTTCCAAGGGACCACCGATTGCGAACACTAACCCAATGCTTGGTTCATAACTAAATTCGCCAATCTCTGCGCCATCGGATACGACAGTAGAGTCTTTGATCAATCCAGCGTTCAAACCACTAGAGACATACATCTCTGCAAATGAAACGGAAGAGCCAATAAAAATATTCACCAATAAACAAATCAGAAGAAATACATATTTATTCATATGCCCACCATCTAGAAATAATTTGATTTATAAGTCATAAAAACAAATATTTAACAATAAAAGTCTCTCCAGTGTCAGGGCGATTTAGATAGTACCTAAACTCAAAGCCATTGTCTGATACAGAAGTATTCAGAGTAAAACGAACTCCAATATTTTCATTTGGATCTAATTGATTCCCGCCCAATAAACTAGCATCTTCAGTACCACCAACGATAGATACACCACTAAAAAGCTCAGCCCTTGTACATACAAATGGTATATTAGAAATGTTAGTTATTGAAAGACTAAAAGAAGATCCAGCCCCATATGCATTATTGGTCTTGGAAGTACTCGACGAAACACTTTTAGAAAACAATCCTGAGTAATCAGAAGTACAAGTTACAGCCATATTGTTAACCTGGCTGTCAACCGTCCCGTCATTAACGATCAGATTTAGAACGTAGCTACCATCCAAGTCAGCAACAAACGTGGGTGTTGGCGCGGTGCTATCAGATAATGACGCGATGCTTCCGGGCGGAATTGACACGAATGTCCATTGGTAGCTCAGCAAATCTCCATCTGCATCTGAGCTGCCGCTGCCATACAGCGAAACAGTGCTATTGGTTACCACATTTTGATCAGCACCGGCATTCGCGACGGGAGTTGCATTTAAGCTTGAAGATATTACCACGATCATATCAGCAGGGCTGGACTCAATACCGTCATTTACTGTCAAAAGCAGGACATACGAACCATCAAGGTCAGCAGTAAAAGAGGGATTTGCCGATATTGGACTTGAAAGTGATGAAGAACTACCAGAAGGTCTGGACATGAATTCCCACAGAAAGGTTACGAGATCGCCATCGGCGTCTGTTGCCCCACCATTCAGAGTCACAACAGAGCCAGTCTCAACGCTTAAATTTGCACCGGCATTCGCAATTGGGGCGACGTTGGTGATTTCTTCATTAAAAACGTCACCCTCCCCACCACATCCCGTCAAAATTGCAAAGAGAACACAAACACCCAAAAGCATAAAATTCTTCATAAAATCCCCCTATCAAGAAACAATGACAAAGTGTGGGACACTCTCAATAACCACAATCCTGATCCCCCAACCTTTCGCTACTCACTTGCATTCATTAGGAATGTGGGACGCTGGAAAGTTGTGTAAGTTATTCATCATCCGCCAACCCAGCTCGGCTCTTACCCGCTCAATCATCAGGCCGACAGTTACGAAAAGGCAGCCGGGCCGTTGCTTGTTCCCTAATTGCCTCACTGAAACCCTGTCATTATTACCGCAAGTCCACAGTCGGTTACTCAAAACTAAAAACCGTTCAACCCAACTTATCTGAGGGTTAAACGGCTTATAAATTTCTTGAATATTTTCAGCATCTGCCCACTCCATCCCTGAACGGTTAATAGAACTGCATTTGTCCGGGCAGTAGACCACAGCCGGATATTGCGTTCAAGCACAATGTTTCAGCAGGTAAGTTCTGAAGACCATGTCTGTATCTGGATTGTGTATGCAAACAGGACGCACGGGGCGGGCAGGAGTTGCTCTCCCGCCCGCCCCGACAGCTTATACATCTTCCGGTTTTTTGTTTTCAGCCTCCTCCACGGGAGGCTTGCAGGTATCCGACATTCAGGTCTGCACCCCCATGCGTGGCAAAATCCAGCGGTTCAGGATAAACCAGGCTGCGACAATGCCCAGTAAAATCAGTAAATCTGTCATCAGCTCTTCTCCTTTTTTCAGATTGTTTTAGTACGCAAGGAATCCCCCGCCATTACGGGTCTAAGCTTTTGACTTTGCGAGTGCGTTGCAGCCCCTGTGAGGGGCGGATACTTACTGCGACCGTGACCACTTTGCATTCGTCATCGGATCCCCTTTGTAACCGAAGGCCTGCCAGTCGAGACGACCGTTGTCCCCGTGGCAGTCAAGACAACCTAATGCCTTTTCCTTAGGTGACACCATATGATTAATCCGCCACCACATTTCGGTTTCAGCAAAGGCATATTCTCCACTAAATGGCATGCCACTGGCCTGGCTCCCCAAAGTAGCGGATTTTTTCCAGTCGAACTCCGTCCAGTAGCCACCTTTTCCGACCAGTTTTGCCGTAACCAGCGTCAGGTTTTTGGCATCGTAAATCTGCTTGCCACGCATCACTTTAAACGGAAAGATTTTTGATTTTCTGTCATCACGACTGCCAAGGGGATAGGTCAGCCTGAGAATCTCCTGTGGATTAAACTTGTCGCCACGGTTGTATGCGGAGGCACTGCCGTTATACCAGCGATATTCGGGGGAGATGTTTGTGGCATATTGCATCTCGCCTTTTTTCTTCACATAGGTGTGATGGCCAAAATCGTCTTTTTCATCATATTCACGATCCTCACCGGCTTTCGACCAGTCCCACCAGACCTTGGTTGGTTTTTCCCTGGCGAATTCAGGGATGTGACAAGTTTGACAAGCAACCGTGTCCAGGTGAGCATTCAAACGACTTTGCGCATGAACCGCACCGGCGTGACACGTAGCACAATCGACAGGTGTCTTTCCGCCGGGTGACACGCCAAGCGAGTTTCCGGTGATCACATGGTTCCTGGTCACGTGACAAGCGATGCAGGCCAGATCCTCACCATCGACATTCATATGCACATCAATGCTTTTTTCGGGATACGCCATCGAGGAATCAAGATCGCCGTGTTTGACCGCATCTCCCCCGCCGCCGAAGAAATGGCACTGCCCGCAATTGTCACGATTTGGCGCGCCGACGTTACGTGCAATAAACAGCAGATCAACGTTTTCCGCCGGGTAGCCGGCAGTTCCCGTTCCCTTGGAGTAGTTCCCGGTGGTGTCATGGCACACCAGGCAATCGATATTTTCGGGGTTGCCGAAATCGAAGGTGTTCGAATCTTCCATACCGTAACCGGCATGGCACTTTCCGCAAAATTTCTCGTTACCGGAAACCGCTGTACAGTAATTGTTGATGGCATTCTTCTTCCCGCGCGCTACTTTTTTTCCGTCAACAACCTGCTCCAGGCTCCACTGCCAATGAGACGTTTTCATGAAGTCCTTGCCGGCCTCTTCGTGACAGCGTAAGCACTGTCGTGTTATGTCCTGTGGTTCATTAATCGGGCCGTTAATACGGTCTTTATGCCCGGCCCAAGCTGTCCCTGCAAGCAGAAAAGAGGCCAGCAGCAGCATAGTGACCTTTTCAATTATCTTCATTATCGCACTCCATTCGTTATGCGGGCAATACTTTCAATTTTTAAATATCTGTATTTTCGTATCTGGATATTTTTATAACAGGCAGCGGAGAGTGATTCCTCTCCACTGCCTGCTGAGGGTTAAAATTTAACGGTCAGCGCCAGGTTTGCATCCCACGCGGTGTCCACAACCGGCAGCATGTTGAATGCTGTCCCGGCAAGGACATCATCAATTTTTTGTGGCGCACCAACCGGCGAACCACTGCCGGTATACGCGTAGTCATAGAACAGCCCGCCAAGTTTGATCGACATACGCGGATTGACATCAAAAATATAATACGCTTCGTAAACTTCGCCCCG
>JAHYIW010000037.1 GCA_019429445.1 Desulfuromonadaceae bacterium | reverse complement strand
CTGCTGGTGGCAGGCGACGTTTTTGACACCAGCACTCCGAGCAACCGTGCCCAAGAGCTCTATTACCGTTTCCTGTGCCGGGTGGCCGCGTCACCCTGTCGGCACGTTGTCGTCGTGGCGGGCAACCACGATTCGCCTTCCTTTCTCAATGCACCCAAGGAACTGCTCAAAGCCCTTGATGTCCACGTGGTTGGAAGTAGCACAGAAAACCCGGAAGACGAAGTGCTGGTACTCCGTAATGAGCAGGACGCTCCGGAACTGATTGTCTGTGCCGTACCTTACCTCCGCGACAGGGATATCCGCATGGCGGAAGCTGGTGAGAGTGTCGAAGACAAGGAGCGAAAGCTGATTGACGGCATCCGCAATCATTACGCCACCGTCGCCGCCCTGGCCGAACAGAAGCGGGAGGAACTCAGGGCCGATATTCCCATCGTTGCTTTGGGACACTTGTTTACCGCTGGCGGCCAAACCGTCGACGGTGACGGTGTGCGCGAACTCTATGTTGGCTCCTTGGCTCATGTGTCGGCCGGGATTTTTCCTGCCTGCTTCAACTATCTGGCGCTGGGGCACCTCCACATCCCGCAAAAGGTGAACGGCTCCGAATCCATACGGTACAGCGGCTCTCCACTGCCCATGGGGTTTGGAGAAGCAAAACAGCAGAAGAGCGTTTGCCAGGTTGAATTCCACAGTTCAGCAGCGTCTGTTCAACTGATCGACGTGCCGGTGTTTCAAAAGCTTGAGCGCGTCAAGGGAGACTTGAGTGAAATCTCAACCCGCATTCTTGAACTGTCGGCGGCCAACGTCCAGGCATGGCTTGAGGTCGTCTACGACGGTGAAGAAGTCATTGGCGACCTGCGCGAGCGTCTTGATGCGGCCATTACCGGCACTCAAATGGAAATTCTTCGGGTGAAGAACAACCGCATTATCGAACGCGTGTTGGGACAAATCCACGAAGAGGAAACGCTAGATGATCTGAACGTCAACGAAGTGTTCGAACGATGTCTCGCCGTTCATGACGTGCCTGAAGACCAGCGGCCGGAACTGCATCGCGCCTACCAGGAAACACTCTCGTCTCTCTACGAAGACGATAAGCAGGCGGAATAGAGAGGCTGGCGATGAGGATACTACAGGTACGATTCAAAAATCTGAACTCACTGGTCGGCGAATGGGAAATCGACTTGACGCACCCTGTTTTTACATCCGACGGTATCTTCGCCATCACCGGTCCAACCGGCGCGGGAAAGACGACTATCCTTGATGCTATTTGTCTTGCCCTCTACGGAAGGACACCGCGACTGAACAAGGTCACCAAAAGCGGAAACGAGACCATGTCCCGCCAGACTGGAGAATGTTTTGCCGAGGTGACGTTTGAAACGCAAACTGGTCGCTTTCGTTGCCACTGGAGCCAGCACCGGGCACGTAAAAAACCGGATGGCGAACTCCAGGCCCCGAAACACGAGATTGCCAATGCCGATTCTGGAGAGATTTTCGAATCCAAGCTCAGAGGTGTCGCCGATCAGATCGAGACGGCTACCGGCATGGATTTTGATCGTTTCACCCGATCCATGTTGCTGGCACAAGGCGGATTCGATACGTTTCTCAAGGCCGATGCGGATAAGCGGGCTCCGATCCTGGAGCAGATAACAGGCACAGAAATCTACAGCCTGATATCCATCCGCGTCCATGAGCGTCGTTCTCAGGAGCGAAAGCAGCTTGACACCCTGCAAGCGGCACTGGCCGGGATGCAACTTTTGACACCGGAAGAGGAGCAACAGCTCGCCGAGAGTCTGGATCAGAAAGGGGAACAGGACGCAGATCTCGCGAAGCAGCTTTCCCAGAAGAATCAGGCCATAACATGGATCGAAGGCATAACCCGTCTTGAGAATGAATTGAAGGCGCTCGACCAGGAAAAGGCTGTACAGATTACTAAGGTTGAAGCATTTGCGCCGGATCAGGAACGGCTACGACTTGCCAATCAGGCACTGGAACTTTCTGCTGAGTATGCGGTGTTGAGCGGCATCCGTAATGAGCAAGAAGCTGCCCGAGGCTCGCTGGACGAATGTCAGAAGGCCTTGCCGGGTTGCACTGATGTCGTCAAGCAGACGGAAGAATCCATGACGGTGGCTTCTGAGCAACTTGCGGCACGAAAGACAGAACAGCAAGTAGCACTGCCGATCATCCGAAAGGCTCGCGAGCTGGACCTGAAAATTGTCGAGAAGGATTCCCCTATCATTGCGGTGCGTGATTCCGTCGCCGAGCAGTCATTTTTTCTCGAAACGCTCCAAACCAAACAGAAAAGCGATTCAGAGGATTTGGGCAATCAACGCAAGGCGTTGGACAAATTGCAGGCTCTTCTTGAGGCATCCCAAGTGGATGAAAAACTGGTTGAGCATCTCGCTGGGCTGAGGAGCCGTTTCGATGTATTGAAGGTTCTTTCCGGGCATCTTACAGGCAAATTGGAAGAAATAGCGCAAGCGAAAACCCAGCTCAAGGAGGAATTGAGTGTCTGGCAGGAACAATCGATCTGCCTGGACAACGAGAAAGAAGACCTGGAGAAATCCAAGAGGGCGTTGGCTGAGAAACAGTCCAATCTTCTAGAAATCCTTGACGGCAAGGACGTGGCTGCGTGGCGAAAATGCCTGTCGACATTGACCACTCAGAAAGACCTCATTGGCAAAACACTTGAGGCCGTCGAATCTCTGGCTAAATCGCAGCAGACCATCTCCCAGCTTGAAAGTCGACAAACCGCGCTCAGGCAGGAAGAGTCGACATTGACCAGCTCGCTTGCGACCCAAATCGAAAAGCAGGCGGCTCTTGAAAAGGAAATGGACCTACTTGAGACCCAGCTGACATTACTCAAACGAATTGAGGATCTCGAAGAAGCACGCAATCAGCTTCAGGATGGTGAGCCTTGTCCATTATGCGGAGCCAAAGATCATCCTTTTGCCGAAGGCAATATTCCGGTCCCTGGTGAGACGCAACAACACCTTACCTCGGTGAGGGGAGCGCTCAAATCGGTTACTGGAAAAATTTCTGACCAGAAGGTCAGGTTGGCGCAAGTGAACAAGGATCTTGAACAAACGGCCACCGCACTGACGGAACACGGCGAGAAAATAGGTGAAGCCAGCCGGGTGATCAGTGACAACTGCGCAGAATTGGACTTCGACCCGAAATTGGCTGCATCCGATCCTGAGCTTCCCGAGAAACTTATAGACTTGAAGGATGAGAACTCTCGTCAGCTCGTTCGCGCCACAGGCATTTTAGAGACAGCGGATTCTATCGAAAAGGAATTGGCTACGCTCCGGGATCTACTCACGAAAGCCAAGGATTCAGTAGTAGAACGTGAGCGCGAGGTTCAGGCTGCTGCTCATAAAAAAGAATCTGTCGAGCAATTGCTGGAGCGGCTGGGAAAGGAAGCGTTTGGATATCAAGAGCAACAGGAAAAATCGCTCGATGCATTGCAGAAAGAGATTGAACCTTACGAGATGGCAGCACTCGCTATCGAAACCATCGATACGGACTATGAACAGTTAGCAGCGCGACGCGATCAGTGGGTTTCCAGGAATAAGCAAACGACCGAACTTCAACAGAAGATAGCGGCTCTTGAAATACAGGCAAGCCACCGGGCTGAGCAGATCCTCAAGGCTGAAAACGATATCAAGAGACAGCAAGAGGTGTTAGCTGGACATGTCCGTGATCAGGATACCCTCCAGGGTGAACGGCGTGAGCTGTTTGGGGAGAAAAAGACCGAAGATGAAGAAAAGCGTCTTTCCGAGGCCATCGAATCCGCCGACAAGGGCCTGGATGGTGCCCGTCAGAAATCATCGGCAGCCAATCAGGCACTCAGTCAACTGAAAGCCAAAATCGACGAATTTGAGAAATCAATTCACGCCCGTGATCTTCAGTTGAAGTCGGCTGATGAGTCATTCCTGATACGACTGAAAGCATCCGGTTTCACTGGCGAGGGAAATTACAAATCCTCCTGTCTCCCCGAGAGCGAGCGCAGACATCTGGCACAACAAGCACAGAAGCTATTAGACGAGAGAAACGAAATAGCCTCCAAGGAGCGTGAGAAGACCCAGTCGTTGGAGGCCGAACGGCAGAAGAATATCAGCAAAGAACCATTGGAAGAACTCAAGAATGCAGTAGTCGAACTGGCTGGAACCCTAAGGGATATCCAGCAGGAGATCGGTGGTATTCGGCAGAAGCTCAAAGATAATGACAGCTTGAAACAACAGCAGCAGGACCGAGTTCAGGCCATTGACGCTCAAAAACGAGAATGTTCAAGATGGGACCTGCTTCACGAGTTGATTGGCTCAGCAGACGGGAAGAAATATCGCAATTTTGCCCAAGGTCTGACCTTTGAAATGATGATAGGCCACGCCAACCGGCAGTTGCAGAAAATGACCGACCGTTACCTGCTGATACGAGATGATGCCCAGCCGTTGGAACTCAACGTAATAGACAACTATCAGGCGGGCGAGATTCGGTCCACGAAGAACCTGTCCGGTGGTGAGAGCTTTATCGTCAGCCTGTCGCTGGCGCTGGGTTTATCTCACATGGCCAGCAAGAATGTCCGGGTGGACTCGCTCTTCCTGGATGAAGGGTTTGGGACGCTTGATGAGGAAGCTCTGGACACAGCGCTTGAAACTCTCGCGGGACTGCAACAGGATGGAAAGCTGATCGGTGTCATTTCCCACGTCCTGGCGCTTAAAGAGCGCATCAGTGCCCAAATACAGGTAATCCCTCAAACTGGGGGCAGAAGCCAGATATCCGGGCCTGGATGCAGCAGGTTGAGCGCTACAGAACGGGCCGACAAGAAGCAGGGGGCCGAAGAAGCAGGGGGGCCGTGTTTCAACTCTTAACGATGTTATAAGTTAAGATGCGGCCCCCAATGATTCGCTATGCGTCCAATGGGTCGGGATTTTTCAGGGATTTCTTGTCGGCCGTGGCGATGCGACGCTCGACCTTTTTGACATCCTCGGCAGCCGGCAGGTGCTCGGGGCGAATGCCGCGTTCGAGCAGGGTGTTTCTAACCGCCTGATTGTTGGTGACGTGTTCCCGGGAGATATCACCCTCGCGGTCCATCTGGTGCTGCCTGGCGTTGAAGATGGTGATCTCGGTGGCGAAATCCTTGGCTTTCAGGATGATGGTGGGGGCGAAGTCGGCCAGTGGTCGATTGTCCGGTACTTTCCAATGGGCCTTCATGGCCTGGGTGGTTTTACCGAACAGCGCCTGATCGCCCTTGCTGCGGATGAGGGCGAAATTCTGGTTGCCGCCGGTCTGTTCGTAGATGACCTCGGACAGTTCCTTTTCGGTGGCCGAGAGCTTTTTGCGGGCCGAAACCCGCTCGGCTTCCAGCAGGCGTTGTTCGATCAATTCTGCTTTGCGGGTCTGCACCGCGAAATAGGTCTGGGCAAAGGCGATTTCCTGCTTCTTGGCATCGCCGTTCTGGGCAATCAGATAACAGGCGTAGCGGGTGAGCATGATGTCATCGACTTCGCGCTGACTGCCGGAACCGAGGTCGACCATTTTGTTGACATCAACAAAATGGTCTGAAATGGCATGACCGGATACCTCGCAGGCGGTCTTGGCCTTGGATATGACCGCGGTGAAATTGCGCCACTCAGAGTAACCGAGCAGATGCTGCAAATCACGGGCAAGCCAGAATTCAACGCCGCCTTCGGTCTGCTGAGCATGAGATTCAAAAGAATCGGTCAGCGAGTGAATGACATCAATCTTCATGTTTTAATTCCCCCCGGATAAGCTATTGATCATCGGTCTGATCTCGAAAAGCGGCATCAGGCCTGGTTCCGGTTTTGCCGAAGAACCCCTTGCTTCGTACCAGAAAAGCCGACAAAAAATGCTTTTTGATTCGCGCCACTCTATCAGACCTTATCGAATTCTTGAAGGAAAAAGACCTGTTAGCGGTGGATAGATGCTTTCATTGGCCCGGATCGGTATTGAGTCCGATGCCGCAATCGATGATGAGGACTGTCGAGTATTTTGATTTCCTCAAAGGATATTTGGGCGCGGGCAGTATATGGGAGGGAAAGCAGCAATACAGTTCCAGGAAAAAGAAGTCAGCAACTTTTGTCTCGAATCGTTGCTGCAATTAAGAACGTTTTGTGTAACAATTTGTCACGTATCCGCAACGCACCCTGAACCTCCCTTGATGTGAAGATTGACTTAATCATGGCCGATGATACCCCTCTTAAAAATCTGGTTCGCAATACTTTGGCCATCACCCTGATCGGCGGGCTGCTGGTTGCTTGCCTCTGGATTATGCGCCCTTTTTTACCCGCTTTGATCTGGGCCACGATGCTTGCTATTTCAACCTGGCCGGTGCTGCTGTCGATTGAGAAGAAGGTGCGCAGTCGCCGCTCGGCGATGTTGATTTTAATGATTTTGCTGGTACTGACGTTTGTTGTTCCCTTTACCCTCGCCGTTGGCACCATTGTTGAGAACGCGCCGAATATCAACGCGCTGGGCAAGCAACTTGCGACCATGAAGATTCCTTCTCCCCCTGCCTGGGTCGAACGATTGCCGCTGATCGGCGCCTTTGCGACCGATTATTGGCACCAGGCAGCAAGCTCAAAGCCGGGCGAGCTTACCAACAGCCTGGCCCCTTACGTGAGTAATATTGCCAAATGGATGGTCGCCCAGGCGGGCAGTCTTGGTATGATGCTGGTGCATTTCATTCTGACTTTGATCCTGACCGCTCTGCTCTATATAAATGGTGAGGTCGCCGCCAATATGGTTCGGCGTCTGGCGTACCGCATCGCTGAAGATCGTGGTGAAAATGCGGTTTTGCTGGCGGCGAAATCGGTGCGCGCGGTTGCCCAGGGCGTGGTCATTACGGCGCTGGCTCAAGCGATTATGGCCGGTCTCGGCCTGGCCGTGGTGGGGATCCCTTATGCTTCGTTGCTGACCGCGCTGATTTTCATGCTGACTATCGCCCAGATTGGCGCCGGGCCGGTACTGATTCCGGTTGTCATCTGGATGTTCTGGAAAGAGAGTATCGGCTGGGGTTCAGCCATGTTGGTCTGGTCGATTATTGTCATGAGCATGGACGGTTTCATGCGGCCCATCCTCATTCGTCGCAACGCCAACTTGCCGCTGTTGCTGATCTTTACCGGTGTTATCGGGGGACTCATCGCCTTCGGCGTTATCGGCCTTTTTATCGGCCCGGTGTTGCTGGCGGTTGCCTATACCCTGATGAGAGCCTGGGTCGACGATGAAATCATCGCTGATGCGATTGAACCTGCCGCCTTTGAGGAGTAGCTCTTCTGCGGTAAAATTCCCCCGAAAGGGTGAAATTGTTAGAGTTTTCTGTAGTCATGTGTGAAAACTGTAGCAGACAAAAGTAACCACGAGAGGAGTGTCTATGGCGGAATTACTGAGCAGTTTTTGGGCTAATCATTCAGCAACCTTGGTCAGCATCGGCTACAAGGCAGTATTGGGTATCGTCATCCTGATCGTCAGCGTAGTTGTGGCCAAAGGGGTGCGGCGGGCAATTCAGAGGCTTCACGACCGGCTTGAGAAGCTGGATACAACGTTGGTTCCGATCCTTTGCACAACGGCTACCTATGCGGTTTACACCATCGGTGGAGTTTTTATCCTCGATATTTTCGGGGTCAACACGACCAGTATTATTGCTCTGCTCGGGGCCGCCGGTCTGGCCATCGGTTTTGCCCTGAAGGATACCTTAAGTAATATCGCCGCCGGTATTATGTTGTTGTTTCTGCGTCCCTTCAGGGCAGGGAATTTTGTCGAGTTTGGCTCGGTTACCGGAACAGTGCGCGAAGTCAATCTGTTTACCACTATCCTCGAAACCTTTGACGGCCTGTATGTTTCTGCCCCGAACAGTGTAATCTGGGGAAACAATATTACGAATTTCACCCGTAATGGCAAACGACGACTCGATATTGTCATCGGGATTGCTTATAGCGACCCGATTGACGCCGGGCTGGATGTTCTTAAAAAAATTATCAGCTCCGAGCAACGCTTTCTTCAGACCCCGGTGCCGCAGACCATGGTCGCCTCCATGGGGGATAGCGCTGTAAATCTTCAGCTGCGGGGATGGACGACGATTGACGATTACTGGCAGACGCGCTGGGATTTAAACAAACGCGTCAAAGAGGAGATCGAAGCGGCAGGCTTGAGCATCCCCTTCCCGCAGCGCAGCGTGCATGTAGTTGCGAATGTTGCCAACATCGAGGTCGCGGATTCCGGAGCATGACATGGCTATGAAAAAAAGGACGAACCGATTGTGACTAAAAAGTTAGACGTTATTTATGCTGCGCCGCTCAATGAGGTTATCGATTTTACTTTTGATGAACGAGTCGCCGCGGTTTTTCCGGACATGATTCAGCGTTCGGTTCCCGGTTACGCAATGATGATTTCCACTATCGGCATCATGGCGGCCAGATATGCTCAGCCCGGCAGTCACTGCTACGATCTCGGCTGCTCGCTGGGAGCGGTCAGTCTGGCGATGCGCCAACGGATTTCTCAGCCGGACTGCGACATTGTTGCTGTCGATAATTCTCCGGCGATGGTCGAGCGGGGGCGGGAGTTGCTGTCCCGTGACCAGGAATCGATCGTTCCGGTCACCATGATCTGTGCTGATCTGCGCGATATTGTCATTAAAAATGCTTCTGTCGTGGTACTGAATTTTACCTTGCAGTTCATCCCCCCGGCCGAGCGACAGCGGTTGCTGGAACGCATCTGTCAGGGGGTAAAACCTGGCGGAATCCTGATCTTGTCGGAGAAGATCGCCTTTACCGAGCCGGTCAAACAGCAGTTTCATGACCAGCTTCATCTCGATTTCAAACGCGCCAACGGCTACAGCGATCTCGAAATCAGTCAGAAACGTACGGCACTGGAGAAGGTGATGATTCCGGAGACATTGGCTTGTCATCAACAACGCCTACAGACGGCAGGCTTCACGTTCAGTACGGTCTGGTTTCAATGCTGCAACTTCGCCTCGCTGGTCGCGGTCAAATGAACCCTTATGCAGCACTCTTTCCGCAGCTCGATGCACTGGGGTTGCACTCCTGGGCGCGGCATCTGCAACAGACCCTCCCGGTTATCCTCGCGATCAATGGTCACGGCAAGATGGCCGCCTGGCACGAGGCGTTGCGGCAATTGCCGACGCTTACGCCGTCTCAGGTCGAGATTCGGGAGCAGGTCGTCATCGGTCGGGCGGAAGATCTCGGAAGTGTCAGCCAGGAGGCGTTGACGGCGCAGCTGATGGCTTTTCACCCCTGGCGCAAGGGGCCCTATACGCTGTTTGGTGTGCAGATCGATACCGAATGGCGTTCTGACTGGAAATGGGAGCGGGTGGTGCCGCACATTCAGTCGCTGGGGGGACGCACCGTGCTCGATATCGGTTGCGGCAACAGTTATCACGGCTGGCGAATGCGCGGGGAGGGGGCCGAGCTGGTTCTCGGCATCGATCCGACGCTGGTGTCGGTGTTGCAGTTTCAGGTGATGCAACGCTACCTGAACGATCCTCGGCATCATCTCCTGCCGATCGGTATTGAAGATCTGCCGCCCGAAATGGCTTGCTTTGACAGCGTCTTTTCGATGGGGGTGCTCTATCATCGTCGTTCCCCCCTTGATCACCTGCTGGAGCTGAAGGGGTGTTTACGCCCCGGCGGCGAGCTGATTCTGGAGACGTTGATTGTTGAAACGGAGCAGGAAACGTTTTTTATGCCGGAAGGGCGCTACGCCAAGATGCGCAATGTCTGGTTCCTGCCGTCGATCGCGGCACTGACCTTATGGTTGCGTCGTTGCGGCTTTACCGATATTGTCTGTGTCGATACCAACCGCACCAGCACCGCAGAGCAGCGCCCGACGGCGTGGATGACTTTCGAGTCGCTCGCCGACTTCCTCGATCCGCACGATTCATCAAAAACGATCGAAGGGTACCCGGCACCGGTGAGAGCGATTTTTACGGCGACCCGTCCCTGAAACTGTTCAGCCGTCACTGCACCGTCGCTCGCGGCGTCACAGCGGGAGTTTGACGTTTACCTTTAACCCTGTCCAAGGCATAATCTTCCCCATGGCACCATCCCTTCTGACCACTTATGCGGCTTTTAGCAAAGCAAACCGCCGCTTGATCTTTCTGCTGATTTCCAGTCATCTGTTGTGGAGTTGTGTCATCTTCAGCCTTTGGTCAGTCGGTCGGGTGATCGAATTTCCGACGCTCTGGTGGGGAGGGGTGTTCAATGCGCTGCAACTCTTTGCCGCCGCTCAGTTACTGCTTCCCGCACTGCTGTTGCATCCCGAAGAACGCAGCCGCGGGTTCTATCTGTTTTGGGGGGGATGTCTGGCGCTGAGTGTCTGGTTGATCAACCAGTTACACCCCACAATCGGTTGGCAACCGCTCCTGGCCGCGATCAAGTCGGGAATATTGCTGTTGGCCGGGACCCTGATCGGGGCGGCGTTGGCGCGCTATGTTAATCGTTTGTGGGAAATCGTTCCGGTGTGTGTGGTGATGACCCTGGCCGATTTTATCAGTTGGCTGCACGGCCCGACGGCCGGTTTCGCCCGGGAAATCAAAACCTATTACCTGTACCCGGTGGGTACGCCGCCGTTGATTGACATGGTCCTGGTGAAGCTGGCATTTCCCGGTTCAGCCACTCTGGTTCCGGTGTTCGGTATCTCCGACTGGATCATGGTGGTTTTTTTCGCCATTGTTGCCCGGCGCCACGGGGTCAATGACAATCTGGCCGGGGTGTGTGGCGAGACGCTGGCGCGACAGGGGCAGATCGGGCGTTACCTGCCGGTGTCAGTGGTCGCCCTCTTTGTCGCCATTATCCTGGCACAGTCATCGGGAGGGTTCGTCCCGGCATTGCCGCTGATTGCTCTGACCATGCTGCTTTGGTACGGCGTACGCTATCTGCTTTTATCTCGTGGTTAGGGCCTGTAAGGAAATAACATGACTATCTTGCATCTCATCTTCCGGCCATCTTATTTTCCTACAGGCCCTTAATTGTTTTCGGCGCTTGACTTTTCAGTGTGATCCAGCATCATTGATTTACAGCCGACTCTTTAACAGGGGAGTGCCATGGTAAGGAAGGACGCGCGAAAAAACATCCGTCGAACATCCATCTATTATTTACAGACAGTTGATATTGCCGCCGGGACGCCCCTCGGACGCGTGGTTGATATCAACACCAGCGGTCTGCGCTTGACGGGGGAGCAGATCATCCCGGAGGGGTTGCATTTTCACTTAAAAGTTGAATTGCCGACCACGATTCACGGCAAGGACTGGCTTGAGTTGAGTATTGTCAGTGTATGGACCAAGACAGCGCTCAACCAGGATCTGCACGAAACCGGATTTCGTATTGAACAGCTCGATTACGAGGCGCAGCAAATCATCAATGTGCTGGATCAGGAATACGTCTTTGCAAGCCCGTCATGAATGCGTTCAGTTAGCCGTGACAGCCGCGATAGCATCGCGGGCAATGGTTGTCAATTCCAGCAGTTGATCTTCCCCGATCGTGAGTGGCGGCATGAAATAGATCACGTTACCGAGCGGACGCAGTAGCGCTCCTCTCTCCAGCGCCAATTTATAGACCTCCAGACCGCGGCGTTCCTGCCAGGGGTAGGGGGTCTTTCCTTTTTTCTCACGGACCATCTCAATCGCGGCAACCATACCGCATTGCCGAAATTCTCCGACGTGCTCCAGTTCGGTAAATCGCTCACGCTGCCGGGCAAGTAACTTGCCGGTTACCTGAATCTGTTCAAGTATCGATTCCTCGGCGAAGATATTGAGAACTTCCACCGCCAAACGACATGCCAACGGATTTCCGGTGTAGGAATGGGAGTGGAGGAAAGCCTTCATCGTGGCGTAATCGTCATAAAATGCCGCATATATATCATCCGTGGCAAGCACTGCGGCCAGCGGCATGTAACCACCGGTGATCCCCTTGGAGAGGCACATCAGGTCGGGCGCGACTCCGGCATGTTCGTTGGCGAACATGGTGCCGGTGCGACCGAAACCGACGGCGATTTCATCGGCGATGTAATGAACATTATAGCGATCACACAGGGCACGCAGCTTGCGCAGATAGACGGGTGAGTAGATGCGCATGCCCGCCGCGCACTGAATCAGCGGTTCGATGATGATGCCGCAAATCTCCTGATGATGTTCCATCACGACCTGTTCCAGATGTTTAAAACACGGTGCCGTACAGGTGTCGCGCTCCTCTTTGCAGGGGCAGCGATAGCAGTCAGGCCCGGTCGCCTGATATCCCTGCATGAGGAGGGGCTGATAGACCTTGCGGTACAGATCACAGCCGCTGACCGAGAGCGCCCCGACCGTTTCACCGTGATAGGCCTCGGTGATGCTGACAAAACGGGTTTTTTGGGGCCGACCTGACTGCTGCCAGTACTGAAAACTCATTTTCAACGCTGCTTCAACCGCGCTTGAACCGTTGTCGACGAAAAAAACCTTGTTCAGTTTGTCACCTGGCGCCAACGCACAGAGCCGCGCGGCAAGTTCGACCGCCGGCTGATGGGTGAATCCGGCAAAAATGTGGTGAGCGATCCGCTCTGTTTGTTCGCGCAGCGCGGCGTTGAGGCGGGGATGATTGTGCCCGAAAAGATTCACCCACCAGGAGGAGACGCCGTCGATGTAACGTTTCCCCGCAGCATCGATCAGATAGACCCCTTCGCCGCGTTCAATAACGATCGGTGGCAAGGTCTCCAGGTCTTTTTCCTGCGTACATGGATGCCAGACATGACGTCGGTCAAGGCGGATGATTTCGGATGCGTCCATCGTTTCCAGATTGTCAGAAATAGGGTGTGATGTTGAGTGCGGCAGTTGTCCAGCCGAACGTTGCCGCTTCACGCCATGTTGCGGCGAGGGTTGTCGTTATTTCGGCAGTGGAACCGTCTACCTGCGGCAGCACGCCCAGAAGACTGGCAGAAGCGAGTGAAGCAAGGGTGTGGGGCGCTTCCTGTTCGGCAAGTTCCGGGGCGGCGGGCATACGGTTAATAACAAATCCGCTGACCGGCACCTCCATGGTGCGCGCAGCAAAAATCGTCAGCAGTGTGTGATTGATGGTGCCCAGGGTAGGGCGAGTTACAATCAGCAGGGGTAATTGCAACAGCGTGACCAGATCACAGGTCAACAATCCTCCGGCCAGCGGTACCATCAACCCACCGGCTCCTTCGACGATCACGTAATCGTGGCTTGCGGCAAGCTGCCGGTAACAGTCGCAAATATGCTGCAAGTCGATTTTGATCCCCGCTTTGGAAGCAGCGAGGGCCGGTGCGACAGGCAGCGCGAATCGATAGGGTGCGATGAGTTGGTCAGCTGCCGAGCAACCGGAGCTTGCTCGTAATAGCCGGGCATCGGGACCCATTGAGGTCGGATCGTTGATGCCGGTTTCAACCGGCTTCATCACCCCGACGCTAACCCCTTGAGCGCGCAGCAAGGTTGCCAGCGTCGCGGCGATGATCGTTTTACCGACACCAGTATCGGTTCCGGTGATAAAAATACCGCGACTTGGCAATTCAGCAGGCATCGATCGTTACCTCGGCGTCACGAAACATTTGCAGATCGCTGTCACGATCACGACCGGTGGTGGTCAAATAATTACCGATCATTGCACCGCTGGCGCCGGCAATTGTCAACCACGACTGAAAATCGCGCAGGTTCGGTTCCCGCCCGCCGCAGACACTGATCCGCTGCCGGGGCAGGGTATAGCGGAAGAGGGCGATAATGCGTAAACAATCGAGCGGAGTCAGTTCGCGATTATTTTGCAGCGGGGTTCCAGCAATTGGATTGAGGAAGTTGATCGGTACGGAATCGACATCCAGCTCACGCAGGGTAAAGGCCAGCTCAATGCGTTGCGCAAGCGATTCACCAAGACCAAAAATCCCCCCGCAACAGACATTCATGCCAGCATCTTTGGCGATCTTGACGGTTTCGATATCTTCATCGTAGGCATGGGTTGTACACACGCTGGGGAAGAAAGACCGGGCGGTTTCAAGGTTGTGATGATAGGTAACGCACCCGGCCGCGACAAGTTGCTGTGCGCTATCTCGGGAAAGAATGCCCAGCGATGCCGACGGATCGATCGGCAGGGTCGCTTTAATCTCGCGTATGGCCGCGAGAATCGTAGCCAATTCATCTTCAGCGTCGATGCGGGTGCCACTGGTGACAATACCGAAACAATGCGAACCCTCATCCGCCGCGGCACGGGCCTGGGCCATGATCTCACGATATGTTTTAAGCGGGAAGACCGGTGCGTCAGTTTGGTGATGCGCCGACTGGGCGCAAAAAGCACAGTTTTCACTGCAACGTCCTGATTTTGCGTTAATAATAGAACATAGTTCGATTTTATCGCCAAACTGTTTTTCTTTAAGCAGGTGCGCACCGGCAAAAACAGCCGAAAGTTGTGCTCCTCGAGCGTTCATCAGGGCAAAAGCTTCATCCTGGGTCAACAACTTTCCTGCAATAATATCTTTTGCCAAGGCAATTGGATCGAGGGTCATAATTACATCTCCTGATAAATTTCGCGTGATTATACATTTCCTGGAGGCATTGTCAACTATCGATAGCGTTGTGGTTTACAATGCGACTCGCTGATTTACCATTTGTGCGAGAAGAAATACAGATCGTATTGACACTGACTTCTAATAATGGTAAAACGTTTTTTCATTTTCAAAAGGGACGGCACTGATATGATAAAAAAAATGATTGGAAAAAAGCTCAAGTCAATTCGTTTACGGAACGACTTTACTATTCAGGAACTGGCCGAAAAATCATCTGTTTCATCGAACATGATTTCGCGAATCGAACGGGGTTTGACAATTCCTTCTGTTGAAATTCTGATGAAGCTGGCCAATGCATTCGGCATGAGCGTTAATTATTTTGTTGAAGAGGCAGAAAAATGTTCGACCGTTATCGTCACCCGGCGTGACCAGGGCGAACCGGTTTTCTTTTTTGAGGACAAACACCAGATTACCAGCCTGACCCAGGGGATTCGCGACCCGAGTTTTTCGGTCTTTTACGATACCCTGGAAATCGGGTGCGACAGCGGTGAGGGGGGGATGGTCCACACCGGGGAAGAGTTTGCTCTGGTTATCGAAGGCGGGATGGAGTTCGTCATTGAACAGGAACGGTTTGTTCTCCACAAGGGGGACTCGATCGTTTTTAAAGCCTCTCAAGCACATCGCTGGATGAATCTCCATAGTGACAAGACCATCGTTTTGTGGGTTGTTTCGCCTGCCCCCTATATCTCTCAATAGCGATTGCGGAGCTATTTCATGAAGATAAAAAAAATTGTTGGCAAGAAGTTGAAAGCGATTCGCCTCAAAAACGATATGACCATCCAGGAACTTGCGGAGCGTTCACTTGTTTCATCCAATATGATTTCCCGGGTTGAACGGGGGTTGACCATCCCTTCGGTCGAAATCTTGATGAAACTGGCCATCGTCTTCGGCAAAAGCATCAACTACTTTGTTGAGGAAGTCACCACTACCCACGAGATCGTGCTTACCGCACCGGGAAAACGCGACAAGACTGTCTACGATGATGACAGTAACATGGTGACTGAATCGTTCACTTCCGGCCTTCGTGATCCTCAATTCATGTCATTTTACTGCACTGTAGCCAAGGGCGGGACCAGTGGCAGGCGCAATATGTACCATCCGGGAGATGAGCTGCTGTATCTGATTGAGGGACGGCTGCGCATAACCATCGCTGGCGAGACACATGTTCTCAACTCCGGCGACAGTATCTGCTTTAAATCGCATCTGCCTCATCGTTGGGACAATATCGGCGACGATGAAGCCAGGGTGATTTGGACGTTATCGCCTTTTACCGTTATCTGATCGCACTGATTTTGCAACGATCTGGTTGACAGCCGGGGATTGACAGGTATATTAACATCGTGGTCTGAATGGATTTATCCCCCCAGGTGCTTTGCTGTGGAGGTTGTTAATGAACAAGTCGGAACTGGTCGAAAAGCTGGCAACTCAACGTGATCTGACGTACAAAAAGTCGGAAGAAATTGTCAATGTCATCTTTGACTCAATGTCGGACACCCTGGCGCATGGTGATCGTATCGAAATTCGTGGGTTCGGCAGTTTTATGATCAAGGAATACAAGGCATATATGGGCCGGAACCCTAAAACCGGGGAAGTGATCAAGGTCAACCCGAAAAGACTGCCTTTTTTCAAGGTTGGTAAAGAATTACGTGAGCGTGTCAACAACAGCTGATTCCTGTTTATCGCCATTTGCCCGGTTACCGTATGGTTTCCGGGCTTTTTTGTCGATGGCATCACATCTTCCCGTCACGCTGATTCACTGTCTGGCAGTGTGCAAATCAACACTTTTCCCTTCCGCTTGAGACGTATGCAGCACCCCTCGTTTGCTTCAAACCATACCTGATCGGTCGCCGATGCTCTGTCCCCTGGGCATAATGCATTTTTTGCACTATCCGCCGCCGCAAAGGTGACCGTTTTGGCACGTAAATTGATAAAAGGTCTCTACAGGTTCGCCCCCTGTTAAATATCTCAGGGTGATTGAGCCTGCTTGATTTTAGCTCACGCAAGTGATAATTTGCCCTGCATTTATTTTCCGCTGCCTACAGAGACTTTATTTGATATGTTCTGCCTGTTTCACAAACTTAAAATCTGTTTAATCATTTCCTTTTGCGTGTTCTTCTTGTCACGTACCGCCTTTGCAATACCAGCGTTGTCTGGTTCCACCGGCATTATTACCCAACCCACTGCCGAAACGCTCAATGCCGGTAATATCTGTGTCGGTGTCTGGAGTGTCAGCGACAGCACCGGGACAATCGTCCCGGTGACCATAACTATTGGTCTGGGCACATTTCTTGAGGCCTACGGCTCTTTTCCCAATATCACCCTGAATGGTGATGAGAACGACAATCCCCGCGGTTTTGCCAATGTCGGCATGAAATTACGTTTTTGGGGGAAACGTTCCGCCAGCTTCAAGCTGGCGCTTGAGGGCGAAATGCGGCGATGGGTCTCCGACGATATCAATACCGACGGTTTGACCGATACCGTCACGCGGCTGGTCGCCAGCTACAAGCTGGGGCGTTTCGGCTTTCACTTGAACGGGGGATACAGTGCCAATGAGGATCCCGTCGGTGGTGGCATTGCTGATCAGACACTTTATGGCGGCGCTGTCGAGTTTCTGCCGACTGAACGGTTACGCCTGGTCGCTGAATACGCAGCGCAAACACATCGTGACTGGATAAGTTACAACGCTGGTGTGGATGGGCCGAGTGAAGCCACGTTTGCCCTTCAGTACCACCTTTCACCGCACCTGACGCTCAATCTTGGTATGGTTTCCGGGTTGAACGACGCAACGGATGAGTGGAAACTTATTTTCGGGTTTTCTTCATGTCAGGGAATCGGAACTTACCAACGGGAGTTGCCACGACCGGTATCCTCAGCCGACACCGCTGAGGAGAAGAAAGAGATCAAGAAAATCATCAAGGTGCGGATGTTGAAACCATTACGGGGTACCGTACAAGGCTTGCAGACAGCGCCCCTTGCGCCGGTAACCAAACTTGAGGTGCCCGTTGTTACTGGAGAAGAGATTGTCCTGACGCCTTCTGATCGCCTCACTATCGCCGGCGCCCAGACATTAAAAGCGCTCTCCGTGGCTCCGGTGGGATCGGCCCCGGCGTTGTCAGCTCCAGCAAACCTAGCGCAGGATATTGTAACAGCCACTTCGGCTGCTGCATCTGCAGTGACTGCTGGTTCAATCGTAATTCCTGGCGTTTTGTCTGGCGGCAGAAGTTATCAACTGAATGAATTTGTTGACATTGAGGGAGATGTGGCCATCGACTCCGGCCACCTCGTTGCTCAGAAAATCTCTGAAGAATTACTTTACCAGGCGAACTTCACCCAGGTGCGGATGGGGACGGATGCTTTAGTTGTCGAATTTTACCACAACTACCAGCAGGATTTACCGGTGTGGATCGAGGGGGACGTCCAATACGAACTCTCCGACACACTGGCCCCTCCCAATAAATTGATTACTTTGAAAATAAACAGGACAGCCGGTTCTATCAACCCGTTCAAGCTGCATCTGGGGGCAGAATCAGAGGTTTTTGAATTTTGGATTCAAACGGTCGAATCCGCGAAAGAAAGAAGAATTCAGCAACCCAAGCTGGTGACGAAACCGGTTGCTGCACCGGCACCGGTTCGGGCGGTTCCGCTCGAACCGGTGGTGGCGCGCCCCAATGTGAATTTTTCCACCGGGAAACCGATTTCCGCGAAAGTTTACCGTAAATTCAGACTGCCAGGCTTTGAGTTCGGGTTCGATCAATCGACTTTGAGCCCGGAAACTATTGCGGCACTGGATCAAGTTGCGGAGCAGTTGAGAAAAGACAATAAATGGTTTTTTCTGCGGATTGATGGACACACGGATTCTGTTGGTTCGGAACAATACAATCAGGATTTATCGTTGCAACGCGCAATCAGCGCTGCTACCAGACTGGCTGTCAGCCATGGAATTGAATCCGAGCGCATCTTCATCAAAGGTTTTGGCGAAAGCACCCCGATTGATGACAATCTGACCAAAGAGGGGCGGGCGGCCAATCGTCGGGTCGAGATCCTGGTCCTCATACCAAATTAACCTTAATCTTTCGGAACGATTACGATGTTGATGAGAAGCGTTTTTTTTATTTTATGTTTCTGCCTGTGTGGCAGTCTTTTGGTCGTGGCTGAAGATATCCCCGCCGAGGCCTTGCTTGTGCTTGAGAGCAGGGAGGTGCTGGGCATCATTCAGTTCCCTCACCACACATCTGTCAGACTGAGTGAAAAGGGCAAACAGCAGGCCAGCGCAACACTGAATAAACTGGCCAGGTACGAAGCAAACAAAATTATTCGTGCCGAGGGATTTTGCTCCCCAGGCAAAGATGAAAAAGAGACGATGCAAGCGTCAATGTTGCGAGCCAAAGCGGTGCGCGACTATCTGGCTTCAAACGGCATCAACAACGTTTATATTACCGGATTCGGTATAAATAAATATGGTAATAAAGAAATATCCATTGCTGATCGTGTCGAAATTGCAATCTATGATAAACTGATCGACATTGATGCTTCGGCAGTTTTACAAACAATTAATTCACTAGCAGTGGAATAAATATGTCGATCTCTTTTCAAAATATCAGATCCTGCAAACTGTTCGATGGTCTTGATGACAGAGAACTTGAAACGCTCCAGTTGCTCTTCACAGAGCATCAAATGGGGGAGGGAAAGACGGTTTTTGTCGAAAATATGGCCGCAGAATCGCTTTATTTAATCACGCGCGGAACGGTCGCAGTTTTCAAGATGTTGGCGGAAGGGGAAGAGAAAATGCTCGCTGTGCTTGGTGCCGGTGAGGTGTTTGGTGAGATGGCTCTGTTCGACAATACGCCCCGTGCGGCAACCGCCCGTGTTGCCGAGTCAGCAACAATTTTAAGTATAAAAAAATCTTCTTTTGATGCGTTTTGTCAGAATCATCCGGCAGTGGCGCTGAAGCTGTTGCGCAACATTGTTAAAATATTTTGTGCGCAGTTGCGCGAAACAGACGGTGACTTTCGCAACAGATTTAAAGTCGCATTCTCGGAAATGAATTAACATGAGGTGGAAGATGATGGGTCGATTGATCGTGTTGCTCGTTGCAGTTGTTCTGTCAGCAGGTTGTGCCGGAGTTAAAATCAAGCCCGTTGCAACACAGACCGCGATGATTGATCTTAAAACAAACACGGCGACTGAAGTGATCAATGGAATCTCAATTCGGGCCAAAGCCAACCCGTATGCGGTACCGACAGCGCAGCCTTCCGTCAATATCGCCTCATTTTCGGTCAGTTTTACCAATAACTCTGCTGACGAGGTCGATTTTTCTCGTGACTCGGTTGTTCTTATCGCCGATGGCAAAAAACAGCTGCGCCCGGCAACCGTTGAAGATTTGACGACGATCCTCAAAAAAGACACATTTTACTTAATTCCCTCACCTTACGTCGGCTACTACTATCTTGAAGATCGTGAACGTGGTGCCAACATCAATCAGTTTGAAAGTTCCTTGCCATTTTATGTCGAATACTACCCCGAAGAACTTATTGCGGCGTCTTTTCCTTTTGGTAAAGTCAAAACCGGGATTGAAGTAAGCGGCGAAATATTTTTTTTGGCTGACTTCTCTACCTTCAATTTCCTCGAATTACGCCTGCAACCGGCCATAGGCAGCACTACGTCAACCGAGTTCAAACTCCCGTTTTCCGTTGAAAAATAGCCCTTCCCGAGTTATATTCTCCACCTTCTTGTAACTTCACAAGTTTTTATTCATCTCCTTGCCTGAAGGGGGGATTAAGTGCTTCAAGTTTTAATGAATCAAAAGCTTATTTTCGGTCTGATGGGTGGGTTGGGGCTCTTTCTTTTCGGCATGAAGATCATGTCGGAGGGGCTGCAGAAAATCGCTGGCGAACGGATGCGGAGAATTCTCGCCGCATTGACCAATAACCGCCTTGTCGGGGCACTGGTCGGCCTGTCTGTAACCACCATCATCCAGTCGTCAAGCGCGACAACCGTAATGGTCGTCGGTTTTGTCAACGCCGGCCTGATGTCGTTGGTTCAAGCGATCGGCGTGGTCCTCGGTGCCAACGTCGGCACGACAGTCACGGCACAGTTGATTGCTTTCAATATCACCAAATATGCACTACCCGCCATCGGCCTTGGTGCGGGGCTGAAACTTTTTTCCGGAAACCGCAAATGGGTTTACACTGGAGAAATTCTGCTGGGTTTTGGTATCCTTTTTTTTGGTCTGGCAACCATGAAACAGGCCTTTGATCCGATCAAGGCCAGTGATGAGTTTCGGCAGTTTTTTATTCTGGTCGGAGATAATCATTTGCTCGGGGTTCTGATCGGTGCCATTTTAACGATTCTCGTGCAGAGCAGTTCAGCAACGATCGGCATTACCCTGGCCCTGGCAACGAGCGGATTGCTGACGTTTGAGGCCAGCGTTGCATTGATTCTCGGAGAAAATATCGGCACCACAATTACCTCTAATCTGGCTGCCATCGGGACCAATGTCGCCGCGCGCCGAACCGCATTTGCCCACTTTTTATTCAACGTCTTCGGCGTTGCTTATATGTTGCTGCTGTTCCCGTATTTTATGGCGTTTATCAAATCAATTACCCCCGGAGAGCCGGATTTGCAGATCCTGACTGCGCAGCAGGCAGAGAGCCTTGGCTTCGCGATCGGGGACAAGCCGTATATTGCCCGGCACATTGCCAACGCTCATACATTGTTTAATATTATCAATGTGTTGATTTTTCTCCCCCTGGTCGGAGTTCTGGCCAAAATCACCACGCTGACACTTCGCGGTAACGATAAAGTGACCGAGTTTCACCTCAAATATATTGACAACCGGGTTCTCAATACCCCGCCGATCGCAATCGCTCAGGCACGCTCGGAAACGAAGCGCATGGCCAGAATTGCTCTGGAAATGTTCGACGAAACGATGGATGTCATGTGGACTCATAATTTAAAGGCGGTTGTCGCTCTCGAAAAACAGGAAGATGTTGTCGACCTGCTGCAACACGAGATTACCAATTTTCTTGTCGCCTTGTCACAGAAGTCAATCAGTCAGGAGATATCAACTTCCAGCGCCTCGTTAATGCGAATGATTAACGATCTGGAACGTGTCGGTGACCACTGTGAAAATCTCTGGCGGCTCACCCAGCGGCTGGTTGAACAGAAAACTAAATTTTCCGTGGTTGCCATGGAAGAACTGGAGGAAATTGCCAAGGCCACTCGCGATTTCCTTGTCTTTGTCATTGAGGGGCTGGAGCAGGGTGACCGCAAAATCCTGCCGCAGGCCCATTTGCTTGAAGAACGCGTTGATCAATTAGAAGAAAGTTTGCGGAATAATCACATCACCCGCCTGAACACCGGTGAATGCTCGGTCGTGCCCGGATTAATCTTTATCGACATGCTCCATAATTTTGAAAAGATTGGCGACCACACCTTTAACGTTGCCGAGGCCGTGGTCGGGAAAAAATAGTCGTGTATGCAGCGATTGATATCGGCACCAACACGGTCCGTCTGCTGATTGGCAAGATCGAGGACGGGCACGTTATCCCCTTGCGATATGAGCGTGCCATAACCCGACTGGGTGGTTGCTGCACCCCCCGCCAGGGGCTTGGCCGGGCATCGATGGAACGAACTCTTGCCGCTCTGATGACCTTTGTTCAAGCGGTAAAAATGTCTGGTTGCACGACGCTGCGTGCGGTTGCAACAGAAGCTGTCCGCGGAGCAGTCAACGGGGCGCAGTTTGTTTCTTCCGTCTCTCAGCATTGCGGTCTGGATGTTGAAATTGTTTCCGGAATTATTGAGGCACAACTAAGCGCATCCGGCGCACTTTCGGTTGTTCAGCCCACTCCAAGGCACAGTCTGATCGTCGATATCGGCGGCGGCAGTACGGAACTTATCTACTGTCACGCAAAGACGGTTATGCTGGCAAAAAGTTATCCGATCGGCGCGGTCGGTCTCTACGAAATTGTTGATGATGCTGAGCGACGTCATCGGCAAGCACTCTTTGCTGAAGAACTCGCCACTGATTTTGCTGGTCTAACGGGGGGTGACGACGTCACCTTGATCGGCACCGCCGGGACGATCACCACGGTCGCGGCGGCGCTGATGAAGATGACTGAATACGACTGGAAACGTGTCAATAATTTTCGTTTCAGCATTAATCAACTCAGCGACTTTTACGAACAATTATGTTTACTGTCTGTAGTCGAGCGCGAAAATCTTCCCGGTGTAGAGCCGGGCAGGGGTGACATCCTGCCCGTTGGCATCGAGATTTTACAGGCAGTTTTTCATGCCTTTGCCAAAGCAGAGATGACCGTCACTGATTTTGGCCTGCTCGAAGGGTTATTGCTTAGCATGGCCGATCTGTCACCGGTCCGCTCCGAAGATTGACAAGGGTCTACTGTTTGACTATATTCAGCAATCCCCGGCTATCACAGCCCGTAATATCTTTTGATTAAAGGATCCCATGAAAAAGACCGTCTTGTCTGGAAATGAAGCGATAGCCCGCGGCGCGTTTGAGGCTGGTGTCAAGGTCGCAGCGGCTTATCCTGGTACTCCCAGCACCGAAATCCTGGAAAACCTTGTTTCTTATCAGGGTATTGATGCCTCATGGTCACCCAACGAAAAGGTTGCTCTTGAGGTCGCGATTGGCGCCTCGTTTGGTGGCGTGCGCACCTTGGTGACAATGAAACATGTCGGGGTCAACGTTGCTGCGGACCCACTTTTTACCCTGTCCTATACCGGGGTTCGTGGCGGACTGGTACTGGTCACAGCAGATGACCCTGAGTTGCACTCATCGCAAAATGAGCAGGACAATCGTAATTATGCCAAATTTGCCAAGGTTCCGATCTTTGAACCGGCGGACAGCCAGGAAGCTCTGGAATTTACGCGTTTGGCTTTTGCGGTCAGTGAACAGTTCGACACGCCCGTGATGTTGCGCACCACCACCCGGATTTCACACTCCAAGTCTGTGGTTACGCTCGGCGAACCGCTAACAGGGCTGCCAGAGCCAAGTCTGAGTCGAAATCCCGCAAAACTGGTGATGCTCCCCGGTAATGCACGCCCGCTCCATCACACCGTTGAAAAACGGATTAC
>JAHYIW010000036.1 GCA_019429445.1 Desulfuromonadaceae bacterium | reverse complement strand
AAAAGTGAGAAACTCGCCATTTTACAAACACGGGATACGTGCGTCCGGGATTCACGTTAAAAGCTAACCATTTAATTTTAAGAGATTATAGATTCAGCTTGACAGGCGGACTATAGAATGTCCCCCTATTATTTTTTGGCATGAATGGGAGGATAGCACTGGGAAGCAATCAAGTCAACTAACTTAACTACGTCCCCCTTTTTTATTCCGTCCCCCTTTTTTACGATGAAGGTGCATAACGGCTAGGATTATCAACTCATCGTTTGCCTCGTTATGATGGTACACAATGCCATACGGAAAACGTCGAACGAGACAGCGGTGAACGCCTTCTTCGATAAGGGGCCACATTCCCGGATGCGCTGCAGACCGTTCTATGGCACTATACACCTCCACCGCAAATTGATGCCCAAGTATCTTTTCTCGTTCCTCGTAATAATCGATGGCGAGCCCGAACTCCTTTTGGGCTTCTGGGTGGAAAACGTACTTCATTATGAAAAGCGTTTCCAGATTTCACCAAAAACAGCTTCCCCTGGTATCGACTTCACGGCACCAGATTCAATCTCGGCCAGTCTTCGTTTGGCCACTTCAGCCCACTTCTTGTCGATTTCTGACTCAATTGGGTTTAAACTTTTAAGAACCGTATCAGCGACCCGCGCCCGCTCCTCCACGGGGAGGGACTCAATTTCTCGCAACAAGTCTTCTGTTTTCATGAGTGCATCTCCTGAAAAAATGAATTCGTGGTCATCCGGGGGGACATCCTGCATAGAGTCTGTCCCAATCAAGCGAATTTTTCAAGTACCAAGAAAGATGGAAAGACAGTAGGGGCAGGCTCGCAAGTTGCCAATATAGCCTAAAGTTGCCATCCTGGAATCTTGACCTCACGCCCACGCAGTCCTCTCTCTACCCGGAACAGCGCAGAAGGTTCAACTGTCCGGGGTCGGGTGGTTGATATCTTCGCGCCGCGAGGTTTTTCGCCAGTAGTGTGCCAGCACCCCGGTAAATCCGACCGCCAGCAGGACCCGGATGCCGAGCATCTGCCAGCCGTTGCCACCGATGGCGACGAAGATCAGGGTGTCTTCGATCACCGCGTGACAGGTGGCGAGAAACAAGCCCATCAGGAAGAGTTCGCGTTTGGGGAGTTGTTTTTCCTGGGCGACGCGGATGATAATCCCCGCGCCGTAGGCGATGCCGAGGAAGATGCCGGTGAAGAGTGGCAGGGCGGCGTCGCGGCTGAGTCCCATGCCGTGCATCAATGGATCGCTGAGCTTGCCGGCGCGGCGGAAAAAGGGGAGGTAGCGCATCACCTCGAAGAGCGTGACCAGCGGGATGATGATCAGGGCCAGCTTTCCGGCCAGCAACAGTGCCGCGCCGAGCGCAACCAGAAACGCTTCCATTACGCCCCCCCGCTTGACAGCAGGCGGAAGAGGAGTCCGGCGACAATGGCGATGACGAAACGGGCGAGGGTGAGGAGTCCGGCGCGGGCGCCGGTGCTTTTGAGGACGCCCCCCTCCAGCAGCAGGTTATGGGCGATCCCCATCATCAGTCCACATTGGGTGATCTGCCAGGGACTGAGTTCGAGCGGGACGAGGATGGCGATGGCGGCGTAGAGGTTGAGGGTCCAGGCGGCGAGAAAGGCAAACGCCGCTGCGCCGGGGAGGCCGAAGAGGTGCATTGCCGGGGCGAACAGGCCGCCGAGGGTGGCAAGGAAGTCGGTACCTTTGAGCAGTTCGACCACCACGTAGAGGGGGATGACGTATTTCACCAGTTTCCAGGTGGTGAGTACACCCGACCGCAAGCCGCCGCGCAGGCGGGTGGAAAGATCGGGGACAGTTGCGGCGGGCTCGGTCATCAGCGTGATCCTCGTGTCAGATTGGGTCATTTATAGCAGAAGCAACGAGGAAATTCCTGGTTTTTGTGGTAGACTCACGCAAAAAAAAACAGACGCAAAAGGAGCTCCGCCAATGAAAACGATGCTGATGATTCATGGTTTTCCGCTCTGTGCCGCGATGTGGGCGCAACAGAAAATGGCCTTGACCGCCGCCGGGTATCGGGTGCTGACCCCCGATCTGCCCGGTTTTGGTACAGAACCGGCGCGTCCTCTGCCGAACGGTCTGGATGATTACGCCGATTTTTTGGCCGCGCTGCTGGACCGCGAAGGCGTTGCGCAGGCGGTGGTTGTCGGCATGTCGATGGGTGGCTACATTCTGCAAAATCTGCTCGAACGCTACCCGCAGCGGGTCAGCGCGGCGATCTTTGTGGTGACGCGGGCGGCAACCGATGATGAAGCGGGGAAAGCTAAACGCACCGCACTGGCGGCGGAAGCACGTGCCGGGCGGGTCGGGCCGGTGGCCGAGGCGTTTTCCGGGATTCTCTTTGCCGCGCGTACTGCCCAGGAGCGCCCCGCACTGGTGGCGATGGTCGGGGGCTGGATGCGCAGTGCGACGCCGGAGGGGGTCGCCGAGGGGTTGCTGGCGATGCGTGATCGCAAGGATTACACGGAACTGCTGGCGACCTTCACGGCTCCCGCGCTGGTGATCGGTGCGGAGCAGGATCGGGCGATTCCGGCGGAACACAGCCGGGCGCTAGCGGAACGACTGCCGAATGCCGAGCTGAGGATCGTCTCCGGCGCGGGGCATCTGGCCAATCTGGAGGAGCCGGAGGCGTTTAATCGGGTGCTGCTGGAATTTCTGGCGACGCTGACGTCAAGCAGTGTTGACGATGAATGCCAGGTTTGCACGAAGAACACGAAGTGATTTTCCGGGGGCGGGGTGAGGGGGTTTGAATCGCTTGCGAATAGAGCCTGATGGCCGGTTTGCTCTCGACCGATGCCAGTGAATCAGCTAAGATGCCGGTCATGTTAACGATTCTGATCATACTTTTTGTTGCCATCAGTGGCTGCGAGATTCTCCTTGAGCAGCTCAATCTGCGTCATCAGCAACGCCATGGTCGAACCATTCCTCCCGCGTTTGCGGGAGCCCTTGATCAACATCATCTCGGTCGGGCAGTCGATTACGCGCTGGCAAAGGGGCGGGTTGCCCTGAGCGAGGAGCTGTTTGGCAAAACAGTGCTTGCTCTCTTCATCTTCGCCGGGCTGTTGCCCCGCTACGACCGGCTGATCGTCGGCGTCAGCGGCTCCTTTGTTGCCGACGGGGTGCTCTTCGTGACCGGGCTGGTGCTGGCGACGACGCTGCTCGGGATTCCGTTCAGCCTGTGGAAGACCTTCGGCGTCGAGGCGCGCTTCGGGTTCAACACCACCACCTTGCGCTTATGGTGCAGCGACTTTGTCAAGTCGCTGCTGCTCGGGCTGGTGTTGCTCGGTTTGCTGTGCGGCGGAGCGCTGGCCCTGATCCGCTGGAGTCCGCTGCATTGGTGGCTGTGGGTGTGGGGGCTGTTCGCCGTGACGACGCTGCTGCTGATGTACCTGTCGCCGTTGTTGATTGAACCGCTCTTTTTTAAATTCAAACCGGTGACGCGCGGCGACCTGGAGGTTGCCATCAACGCGCTCATGACCCGTGCCGGGCTACAGGTTGAGCGGGTCAGTCAGGTCGATGCCTCGCGGCGCAGCCGCCACTCGAACGCCTATTTTACCGGGATCGGCAAGGTGAAGCGGATCGTGCTCTTCGATACCCTGCTTGAGCAGCTGGACGATGCGGAAATTCTGGCGGTGTTGGCGCATGAGGTCGGACACTGGAAGAAGAAACATATCTTCAAACGCCTGCTCTGGACGGAACTGCTCGCGTTGATCGTCTGTTATGCGGGCTATCGGTTGCTGGACTGGGGGCGGTTGCCGGAGCTGCTCGGCCTCGATGGTGGTTCGTTTTATCTTCAGGTCGTGATCCTGCTTTTTGGCGCCGGTCTGCTGGCGTTTCCGTTCACCCCGTTGAGCAGCTGGCGCTCCCGTCGTGATGAAAATCAGGCGGACGATTTCGCCTGTGCGTTGCTCGGCGACGGTGAAGCGCTGGCGAGCGGGTTGATTAAACTTTCGGCGGAGAATTTTGCCAACCTGCACCCCCATCCCTGCTACGCCTGGTTCTACTCTTCCCATCCGCCGATCGTTGCGCGGGTGCGTCGCCTGCGGCGGAGCCGTTGATGCTGACCAACCTGATCCTCGGCCTGACCACCGTGCTCACCATCTCGGCGCTCTATGCGCCACAACCGCTGCTCCCGGCCATCGTTGCGGCGTTCGGGGTAACCCCGACTGTTGCGGCAACGCTTACTTCGGTGACCTTTTTGCCGCTGGCGCTGGCACCTCTGTTGTACGGGTATATCCTCGAAGTTCTGGCACCGCGCACGGTACTCCTCGGGGCGGTGGCGTTGCTGACGTTATCAGAGGTGGCTTTTTATTTTGCGCCGACCTTTGCCGTGCTGATCGCTCTGCGTCTCTTTCAGGGGGTGTTGATTCCCGCCCTGTTGACGGCGTTAATGACCTATGTTTCGCGCGACAGTTCCGCCGAGACGGTGCAGCGGCGAATGGCGGCCTATATCGCAGCAACGATTCTCGGCGGGTTCCTTGGTCGTTCCGGTTCGGGGCTGATTGCCACGCTCTTTGGCTGGCGTTTCTCTTTTCTGGTTCTGGCGTTCAGTCTGGTTGTCTGTTTTGTTCTGCTGTTGCACCTGCCCGCTCAGCAGGCATTGACGACGCTACGTCCCGCGCCGCGACTGGTGCTGGAGGTTTTACGTGAGCCGGTGCGGCGGCGGACCTATCTGGCGATTTTCTGCATGTTTCTGGTTTTTGCCGCGATCATGAATTTTATTCCGTTTCGTCTGCTCGAAATCAGTTCCGATGCCAGTGAATTCCGTATCGGTCTGATTTATGTCGGTTACATCATGGGGATCGTCATGTCCCTCAACGCGGTATCGATCCGGACTTTTTTAGGGGGCGAAATTCGCGCCATGACCATCGGCATCGCGGGGATGGCACTGGCTTTGTTCGGGATGGTGACGACGCATATTGCCCTTCTTTTTGTCAGCATGTTTGTCTTTTGCGGATCGATGTTTCTCACCCACGCCACCGCGTCCGGCTGGCTGAACCGCCGCGCCGACGAACATAAGGGGATTGTCAATGGACTTTATGTCGCCTTTTACTACGGGGGCGGAGTGGTTGGTTCGTGGCTGCCCGGCTATGTTTATCATTACGCCGGCTGGACGACCTTTCTGCTTGCGCTAATGGCTGTTGCCGGGCTGAGCAGCTACTTGTTCTTGACCCTGCCGGTAACGCTTGGTATAAACAGAGACTCATAACGGCGCACCGGTGGGCGGAACGCCGTATTTTCATGAACAGAAAGGATCCATCCCGATGAAACGCAAAATCTGGGCGCTTGCCCTGACGGTGATTATGTTGACCGTTGTCGCCTGCGTGGCCGAAGATAAGAAGGCAACGGAAATTAAACTTGATACCCTCAAGGCCAAAGTCAGTTACGCAATCGGTCTTGGCATCGGTCATGATTTTTCTGCCCAGGGGGTTGACGCCGACCCGGAGATTCTGGCCACCGGCATCAAGGATGCTCTTAGTGGTGCAACACAGCGACTGTCCGACGAAGAACTTCAAGCGGCAGTGACCGAATTTCAGCAGGAGCTGATGGCCCGGCGCGAAGCGCAAACGCAGAAAGATTTGAGTGAGAACAAGGCCAAAGGCGCCGCTTTTCTGGCGGAGAATGGTAAAAAAGAGGGCGTGACGACGCTGGCGAGCGGCTTGCAGTACAAAGTCCTTACCGCAGGTAGTGGAACAAAGCCGACGGCTGAGAGTGAAGTCAGTGTTCATTATCGCGGGACGCTGATCGACGGTACCGAGTTTGACAGTTCCTACAAGCGTGGCGAGCCGGTGACCTTTCCGGTCGGTGGCGTGATCAAGGGATGGACCGAGGCGTTGCAGTTGATGGCGGAAGGCGCCAAGTGGCAGCTGGTCATTCCCGCAGAACTTGCCTATGGCGAGCGCGGTGCACCCCCGGCGATCGGTCCGAATGCCGTGCTGGTGTTTGATGTAGAACTGTTGAAAGTCATGTAAGATTCGATGCTTTGTGACGAAAAGGCGGGGCCCTGGTGGGGCCTCGCTTTTTTCATTCGTGCAACGTGTCACTTGGTAAACTGCCGTGCTAATGAATAATTTTGTCATCATTCTCGTCGAACCGAAGCAGCCGGGCAATATCGGTTCCGTCTGCCGCGCGATGGCCAATTTCGGGGTCGCTGAGCTGCGCCTGGTCAATCCCGTTTGCGATCATCTTGCCGAGGAGGCGACGCGGCTGGCGGTCTTTGCCGCGCCGTTGCTCGATGCAGCGGCGATCTGTCCAACCCTTGGCGACGCCATCGCTGACTGTCATTACACCATCGCGGCAACGCGCCGGGCAGGTTGCTGCCGGAACGCGTTGCAATCATTGCCTGTCACAGCGGCAGCTTTTGTCGGGAAATCCGCCCGCATCGGCCTGGTTTTCGGGCGCGAGCAGAGCGGTCTGACGACGCAAGAGGTGGTGATGTGCAGTCACGCCGCAGCGATCGAAACGACCGTCGACGGTTCCCTCAATCTGGCTCAGGCGGTGGTGGTCTTCCTCTACGAATTGACCCGGCAACGGCTCGGGTCGGCAGTGGCTGCAACGGAAGCGGTTCCACCGTTGCAGGAAGATTACGAACGCCTCTTTACGACGATGGCGGAGGTACTCGACCGCACCGCCTACCTTAACCGGCAGCGCCCGGAGGCGCTGATGAACCCGTTGCGGCGCATCCATCAGCGGGCCAGACTCAGCGTCGATGAACTCGATCTGTTGCGCGGCATCTGGTCACGGCTGGAGGAAAGCGTTCACGACTGGCCGGGAAAACGGCGCGGGAAGTGACGTCGGACAGGCTCCTGGCGTGGCGTGGCGCGGCGATTGGAAGACTCATGCTGATACGTTTAGTGCTTTTTATTATGTTGATCAGTTTTTCCGTCGTCCCGGTCCTGGGCGCCGGTTCAATCGTTGTCGATGACTTTGAACACGGGCTGAACCCTGCCTGGGAGGAAACCCGCTTCAAGGGGGAGACGATTTATACCGTTGTCGCCGAAGGTGGGGGCAAGGTGTTGCGTGCAGTCAGTAACGGGACGGCTTCGGGGCTGGCGCTGAAGAAAACATATCGCCTGCAAGACTACCCGCTTCTCACCTGGCGCTGGAAGGTCGATAATATCATTCGTAGCGGGGACGCGACGCGCCAGAGCGGCGATGATTATGCCGCGCGGATTTATGTTGTTTTCCCCCACTGGTTTTTCCCCAGGACGCGCACCATCAACTATATTTGGGCGAACAAACTGCCGCAGGGGGAAACGCTACCGAACAGTTTTACGCGTAATGCCATGATGATCGCGGTTGAGAGCGGCGCAGCGCGGGTCGGCGAGTGGATTACCGAGCGGGTCGATGTTTATGCGGACTACCGGCGCATCTTCGGCGAAGAGCCTCCGGCGGTCGGGGCGATTGCACTGATGACCGATACCGATAATACCGGAGAAAGGGCGGTTGCCTGCTACGATGATATTCGTATCGAGCAGCGCTGAGAATGCACGACTTATCGGGTATACTGGAAGAGTGAACGGTGCGTAAATTGATGTTCCGCAAGGGAGGTGCTCTATGTCGCTGCTTAAAACCTGGTATGAGCCTGACGCCGCCGCTGCCAAATACGGGATTCAGCAAGCGTTGCTGATGGAGTGGGTCGAGGAAGGGCTGGTGCGTTGTGAGCGTGCCGCCGGAAAAGTCGTGCAGGTCAACATCGATGATGTGAAGCTTGAGGTGGAAGCGCTGGTGCAGGATTCCGGTGCCCCTTAGCGCTTCTGCGGCAGGTGAGTCGGCCCGCCGCTCTCAGGATGGCACAGCGGTTTTCGTTTTCAAGAAATTTTCAATCCTTTTTTGATCCCGTTCGAGGATATTTAAAAACTGCATCCCGACCTCCCGGTACTGGGGGGTGTCCTGCGTCGATTGCCAGACGACTTCAGCCAATGTGCAGAGTGGCTTGCCATCATCTTTAAGATCAACGATGAGGACGCAGAGATCGGCAACGGTAATCGGCTTTTTGATTGCAAAACGGATCCCCCCCCGGCTGAGATTGACAGCGCAATCGGGGAATGCGGGAAGTTTTTCGCGGACGGTTTTGTCGAGGATGTCGATGTTTTTCAACCACTGCTCGTGAAATGTACGGAGGGTCCCCTGTCCTTTCGTGTAGCGTATCCCGACGGTGACGTCTTTACGTCCATGGGTGCGGCGCTGGAAAGCCTGAAAGTCGCGGTTCAACTCAATCAGCAATGTGTCGTGATTTTCAGTTTTGATGAAAGTCCCGGTGACGCGGATCCCCATGGTGATGGCGTCGGTCAGTAGTTCAAAGGACATTGCCGGTGTAAACGGGTACCCCTCTCCCTCACGATTGCCGTAGGGCAGACGCAGGGACAGGCGCATCCCCGAAAAGCTCACGACGTAGGCGGTCAACGCGGCAAAACTGCCCTCAACCACACCTTCGCCGATGTGGCGTAGCAGCACCTTCTGTTCCGCTTTAAAGTACTTTCTTAAATCCATTCAGGCACCCGGCAGCTACATTTGATGACAGCTGTCGCAGGCTTCTGCGACGCTGAAGGCCGTTTCGCCGTCGTGGCATGCGCCGCACGATTTCCCGTTCCCCATCGCATCCATGCCAACGATATTTTCTCCCGCCTGCGGCACAAACAGATCCGGGTGACATTCGCTGCAACTGTACATGCCGGTATGCACGTCATGACTGAAGGGTACATTGCCGGTACTGTCTTCGGGAAAGGTGACGTCGCGGGTCGGGTGGCAACTGGTGCAGTCCGTTTTCACGGCGAAGGCGGTGTCGCCGTCGTGACAGGCTCCGCACGATGCGCCGTTGTTCATCTGTGCCATGGTTTTGGTGTTCATCCCCGCTTTGGGCACAAAGAGGTCTGGGTGACATTCGCCACAACCGTACATGCCGGTGTGGACATCGTGGCTGAAGCCGACCGGACCGGTAGCGGCGACATTGAAGGTAATATCGCGGGTCGGGTGGCAGGTGGTGCAATCGGACTTGACCCCGAAGGCGGTGCTGCCGTCATGACAGGCACCGCACGATGCGCCTTTGTTCATCTGTTTCATCGTTTTGGTATTTTGACCCGCCTGGGGGACAAACGCCTTGGGGTGACATGCGCCGCAGCCGTACATGCCGGTATGAACATCGTGACTGAAGCCGACCGGACCGGTAGCGGTGACATTGAAGGTAATATCGCGGGTCGGGTGGCAGGTGGTGCAATCGGACTTGACCCCGAAGGCAGTGCTGCCGTCATGACAGGCACCGCACGACGCACCACCCTCCATCGCTTTCATGGTGGTGGTGTTAGCTCCCTGCTGCGGCTTGAACAGGTCGGGGTGACACTCGGCACAGCCGAACATGCCCAGATGGACTTCATGACTGAACATGACGATCCCGGTTGCCGCAACCTGCATGGCGATGTCGCGGGTTTTATGACACGTCGTGCAATCACCGTCGACAGCGAAGGCCCTGGTTCCGTTGTGACAAACGCCGCACGACTTGCCGTCAGCCATGTCGCTCATGGTGAACACGGGGTTCTTGCTGACGACGATATTGAATACATTATTGTGGCAGGAGGGACAGTTTCTGCCGACGTCCTTCGTTTCAAAGTGAAGGTTGTGACTGAACTCCACCGGGCCGGTGGCCTCCACCGGCATCATGACTTTATCTTCAATCCAGCGGGCATAAAGGAACGCAGGGGTTGTGAGCAGCAAAAACAGAATCAGCAGCCAACGCGATGTCATTAGATCTCTCCCGGTAAAACGAATTTGTCATGTCAAAATAAACAGTCCGCATATTATCCGCAAATCGCATGTCAAGCAAGGAATCTTTGAGGAATTTTTCAGTTGTTGTCATTCGCACGGGTCGTCAGAAGCAGGGCGCCGACAAAATCGGCGATGAACTGGCGGGCGACGCGCCCTGAGCGTCCACCCCGCTGGCGCGCCCAGAGCAGCGCTGCCTGATCGAGTTGTGCGGCGTCCGGGGCAAGATCATACGCCTTGACCCCCTGCCGGACAATCTCCAGATAGGTTGATTCATCGATCTGCGGCAAGTGCAGGACGATGCCAAAGCGCTCAGCCAGAGCGAGCTTCTCGGCAATGGCTTCTTCCGGGTGAATTTCGTTGTCGCCACGGTTGTCACTCATCTGTTCGGGAATCAGGTGGCGACGGTTGCTGGTGGCATAGACCAGCAGGTTCTCCGGGCGGGTCTCGACGCCCCCTTCAAGGAGAGATTTTAATTCGCGATAGCCCGAATCGTCGGCATTGAAGGAGAGATCGTCGCAGAACAGAATAAAGAAAAAGGGTTGTTCGCGCACCAGGGCGGCGATTGCGGGGAGCTGGGCCAGACCATTACCGGTCACTTCGATCAGCCGCAGTCCGTGCGCGGCGAATTCACCCAGCAGACTTTTCACTGCCGATGACTTGCCGGTTCCGCGATCGCCCCACAAAAGAATGTTGTTGGCCGGAAATCCGGCGAGGAACTGGCGGGTGTTGCGACGCAGTACTCCAAGTTGGGGGGTAATGCCGAACAGTGCGTCCGGAACCGGGATGTCGGGATAGAGCACCGGTGTCAGTTCACCGTGACCGCCGCTGCGCCAGCGAAAGGTGCGGACTTCGGCAAACAGCTCAGGATCGAACGCGTTATCGTCGAGTTTTTCACCGAGATAGTCTTCCCCCATATCGAGGAGCTGTTCGACCCGTTCAATCAGGTAGGCCCAGTCAATGTTCAATTCGTCGAGTGTCATGTTATCTTTCCCGTCTGACGGTATGGTGATGATCTTGAGTTGTCGGTTGCCGTGTATTTTAGCAGTTTTTTTCAACAGAGTGCAAAACGATTAACGCCGTGCTATGTTGCGCTCCGGAGAAGCATATGAAAAACGATCAACTGGACATCTTTGCCGCCACGATCCCGGGGCTGGAAGAGGTTTGCGCCCGCGAACTCACTGCCCTTGGCGTTGATTTTCCCCGCACCGTCGCTGGCGGGGTAGAATTCTGTGGCGACCTGCGGCACATCTATCTTGCCAATCTGTGGTTGCGCAGCGCCGGACGGGTGACGGTGCGCGTCGGCAGTGGGCGTTGCAGTGATTTTCCTGAACTCTTTAAACGTTCCGCGCGCCTGCCGTGGGGGCGTTTTATCAAGTCGGCAACGCCGGTCAAGGTACTGGTAACCTGCCACCGTTCGCGCCTTTGGCACAGTGAGCGGGTGGCCACCGCAGTGATGGATGGCATCGATCGGGCGTTGGGACGGAGCCGCCCGGAAAGCGGCCCCTTCACTCAGCAGGTGTTGGTGCGGATCGACGCTGACCGCTGTACCTTCTCGGTCGACAGCTCTGATCTCCTGCTCCACCGGCGCGGTTATCGTCAGGCAGCGGTACGCGCTCCGCTGCGCGAAACATTGGCGGCGGGGATTCTCCAGTTGCTGGACTGGGACGGCACCACGCCGTTGGTCGACCTCTGTTGCGGCTCGGGCTCTTTCCCCCTTGAAGCGGCGCTGCTCGCCGCGCACCGGGCGCCGGGAGCGGCCCGCACCTTTGCTTTCATGCACTGGCCACGCTACCGTGAAGGACTCTGGCGATCACTGCTTGCCGAAGCTGCGCGTGGTGTGCGTCCATTGACTGTTGCTCTGCACGGTGCCGACCGTGATCTTGCCGCGGTGGCCGCCGCGCGCGCCAATGGGGAACATGCCGGATTGTCCGCAACGGTTACTTTTCACGAACGCGCGATTGCCGATTGGGATGTCGCGCCGGTCGGTTGCGGGCTGGTGATCGCCAATCCGCCTTACGGCTTGCGACTGGAGCGTCCGGAGACATTGACACCTCTTTATGCCGAGTTTGGCAACGTGTGCCGACGGGTTTTCCCCGCTTGGCGGGTCGCCTTGCTGACGCCCCATCGACAGCTGGCCGACGCGACCGGTTTGCCGTTCAAGCAGGCCTTGCCGTTACTCAACGGGGGCAAACGGGTACAGCTTTTCGCGACTTTCAGGAGGCCGTCACGATAAAATAAGACTTGCAATTCCGGAACGTTTTCCCTATGATGCGACGCTGTTTCATGCTCCTCGGGGCTGGAACAGCGAAAAAGACCAGAGAGCGAGGTGATTTACCAGTGGAAATTGAAGTTCGCGACAATAATGTCGAGAAAGCCATTAAGGTGCTCAAGCGCAAGCTACAGCAGGAGGGCCTGTTTCGTGAAATGAAGCAACGCAAGTTTTACGAGAAGCCCAGCGTCAAGCGCAAGCGTAAGGAAAAAGAAGCACAACGTCGTCTGCGTAAGAAGCAACGCCTGATGCGCGCCCACTAGTAAAACCCACGTTTGTGTGAATAGAAAAAGCCCCTGTCAATGGACAGGTGCTTTTTTTTGTTTGCCCAGCGTAGCTGGCAAACCCGGCCCGTTGAAAGATACGTGCGTCACTCCGATCAGGGGGAAGACAATCCGAATCGCAAGGGCGCTGCTGGATCGTTACGTCTGTTGCTTGAGGGGGCCCCTCTCACTTCATGCAGCCTGAATAATTGGTCTTTCAACCTTTGTCCCCACATCGGTGCGAGGAGGATGACTGATGGTCTGTTTTCTTCGATTTTTTTTGTGGTGACACCGTCGCACCGTCCAGCGGCAGCAGTTCCCTGGCTGGGTGCCGTCTTCGAACATTGAGGACGGCTCTGTCGTCTGAGTTGAAAAGGGGTAAAATTTGCTTGTTTTTTGGGGTGTATTTGTAGTATGAGGGAAGACACATCTCATTGGATTTATGATAGAAATTTTCGTCGCTGCGCAGAAATAAACTGTTTTCAGAAAGAGGGAGGGGCCAAATGGACAGCATTAAAGCGCAACAAATTTACTTTTTTTCTCTGATGTTTTTGTTGTCGAATTTACTCCTTTGCCCCCCCGCCATTGCCGCTTCTGGATCCGTAAAAGTAACGTCTGTAGAAATTTCTGAAAATCGACAATATGTTGATGTAAACGTCGAATTTGTTGTCGACTCTGACGATCACCCCAAACCCTATTCATCGTATAATACAAATGGCTGTTATAAAGAATGTTTTTCACCAACCCTTGATTTTATGGGGAGTTGCAACACTTTTCGTTATGCTTATTTAAAAAAGAGTTCCCCCCTGTTGGGCTCATTCTCGGGCCTGCGCAGTGTCGAAAGGATCTGGTGCCCATATGGGTATGACAATTTAGGCGTTGTGCAATCACAAAGCGACCGATTGAGGATCCCCGCGAATTACGATGGAGACGATAATGTTACAATAAAGTATTACCTTGAAGACGTTGCCGGTTACGGTTGTCAAAAATACTATGGTCAAATTTATTCATGCAATACGAGCTCCCCAAATCCTCAATATAACAGTACATTCGCAAGCGCCTCAGTCAAGGTAAAGCTGTGCGATAACAAGCAGCTTTTCTGTTGTTCCGATGTCGACAATGACGGCGTCATGGAGGGGAATTGCTGCGACCTGAAGGTTACTTCATTCAGTGGTCAAGACACCATTATCCAGCGAGATTCCGGTGGCACAGTTTTACTCAAAGGTTCCATCTCCGAGAGCTCCGGCGAGGCCGTCAACTGGGATGTTTCGGTGGCTGGTCGCCAGTTTATCGGCTCCGGGAAATCACCCTCCATCATTTGGGATGGCAAACGCCGCAATGGCAAGGTTGTCGAGGTTGGCAGCCATCTGGCATCCCTGCATGCCGAGCGGGCCGATGACCCGGATTGTGACGACAGCAAAAGTGTAAACTTTCTCGTTACCGAGACCACCAATCCTTGCATGCTTAAAGTCACCTTCGGCTCCTCCGCCAATATTGCCGGAGGTGAATTGAATGACAGCTTGCCCTTGTTCTCAGCTCCTGGATTGCCCGGTTTTGATCTCACCCTGGCGTACCGCAGCCAGGATAGCGCTTCGGGTTCCCTTGGAATGGGCTGGCGCCACAGTCTGGAAGTCGACCTGAACGAGCATGTTTCAGAGGAAGTTGTTCTCGCTGCGGGAAATGGTCGCTCTCTGCTCTATCAGTCGACCGGGAACGGCAACTACACTTCCCAGCCTGGCGATTACGCCGTCCTGACCAAGAATTCCGCTGGCGGCTGGACCCGGATCCTGAAGGGCGGCGACCGGCAACATTTCGATACCGACGGCAGACTTGTCGCTCAGGTCGACCGCAACGGCAACACCTTGATTTTTGTCTACGACGGTGACCTGCTGCAGAGCGTCACCGACGACACAGGGCGCACCGCAACCTTCAGTTACGATAGCAATGGGCATCTCCTTGCCGTTACCGATCCGGCGGGGAATCTCTATCAACTCAATGTTACCGACACCCTGCAAAGCGTCACTTTCCCCGGCGGAGCCACCTGGAATTACACCTACGCCGACAATGCCTTTCTGATCGGCAAACGTGATCCGCTCGGCAATCTCACCACCTACACCTACGACGAGCAGCACCGGGTCGGGTCGTCCATCGACCCCGAAGGGCGGGTGCGCACCCTCGCTTATCCGACCGCCGATGAAACAGTGCGCACCACCACCTTCACCGAGAAAAACGGCGGGGTGTGGCGGTACTCCTATGATACGGTTACCGGGGATCTGCTGAGCAAGGCCGACCCGGAGGGCAACACAACCAGCTATACCTACGACGCCAACCACAATCAATTGACCAGGACCGACCCTTCCGGCACCACCGCCTATACCTACGATGCGACCGGCAATATGACCTCGGTCACCGACGTGACCGGGCAGATAACCACCTACACCTACAACGCCTTCGGCCAGGTCACCTCCAGCATCAATTCGGAGGAGAGAATCACCTCCTACGAGTACGACGACAGAGGCAACCTGACCAAAACCACCGGTCCGGCCGACGCCGTGATCGCTTACGCCTATGACGCGCGGGGGAACCTCACCTCCGTCACCGACCCCGCCGGGCGCACCACCGCCATGACCTATGACGCCACTGGGAATATGAACTCGATCACCGACCCCGCCGGAGCAACCACCCGCTTCGAGTACGATGCCGTCGGCAGGATGACCCGTCAGACCGACCCGCAAGGGAATGTCTTGAGCTTCGAATACGATGCCCGTGGCAACTTGATCAAAGTTGTCGATCCCCTTGGGAATGCCATCTCTGCGACCTTCGACAAAAATGGTAACAAGACAAGCGAAACCGATGCAAACGGCAACACCACGTATTATGGATATAATTACAAGGGGCAGCTCATCAAGATGACTGACCAGATGGGCTACATTACCGCCTACACCTACGGAGGCTCCGGCTGCGTCTCTTGCGGCAACGGGGCGGACAAGCTCACCGCTGTCACAGACCCCAAAGGCAACACAACAACCTTCCAGTACGACACCCTCGGCAAGCTGGTGAGTGAAACGGATCCCCTCGGCAACATTACCACCTATGCTTACGATGATGGAGGTAACCTCACCAGGAAGACCGACGCCAACGGTGCCACCGTCATCCATTCCTACGACTCCATCGGCAGATTGAAAGGGAGGAGGTATCCCGACGGAACAGAAGAGGTTTTCCTTTATGACGACAGCGGCAATCTTATCTCCTGGCAAGCTCCGGCGGAGAAAGTCGAACTTTCCTATGATTCTGCAAAACGGCTCACGGCGAAAACTTACCAAACACTCGGAAAGGGTATCCGTTACGAATACGACGTCTCGGGCCGGAAAAGCGTCATGATCGACCCGGAAGGAGGGCGAACCGTCTATTCTTATGACGCGGCTGGAAGAGTGGTTAAGATCACTGATCCGACCGGCAATTCAGTGGTCTATTCATATGACACTGGCGGACGAAAGAGTGCCGTCGCCTATTCCAATGGCACCTTAACTTCTTACACCTACGACCCAGCGGGAAGACTCCTCGATATGAGTACAAACGGGCCATCGGGAGTAATATCCTCTTATCAATATACCTATGATAAAATGGGGAATCGGCTCAGCGTGAAGGAAGCTGGGGGCAACAGCACCACGTATACTTATGATAAACTTTATCGGCTCACCGCCTACGATGAAACCCGGCCGGATGCCGCTAAAGGGAGCTTCGAATACGACCAAATCGGGAATAGGACAAAGATGGTGCTCGCCCGCAAGTTTGTCGACGGCGATTCGCGAAGCTTTGCGTACACCTATAATCCTGAAAACCAGTTGCTGAATATTATCGAAAAAGGGCGGCACTCTCCCGTTGAAACCGTCTTTGATTATGACCAGAATGGTAGCCTCATACGCCAATCTGTCACCCAGCGCAAAACGACGGCAACTACCACTTACAGCCATGATTATCAGAGCAGGCTGTCACAGGTGACGACGTCGGACGGGAAGACCGTCACCGTCGACAACTTTCCGGACGGTTTCAGTCGACTCGCCAAGACCACTGAAGCGGGTACAACCAGTTACTTTCACGATGGTATGAGCGTCCTTTCCGAGTACGATGCGTCGGGAACACGGACGGCCCGTTATACCCTCGGAATCGGGGTGGACGAAATAATCGCCAGAAAGGATGCCGACGGAACATTCTTCTACCATTATGATGGATTGGGAAGCGTAACGGCCATTACCGACAGCACGGGCAAGGTTATGGCGAGATATGACTACGAGCCGTTTGGGAGGATGAAGGAGGCAACCGGCGCAACGATCAATAATCCTTACACCTACACCGGAAGGGAGTGGGATCGGGAGACAGGTCTCTACTTTTACCGGGCGCGGTATTACGATCCGATGGAGGGGAGATTCATTTCCAAGGACCCTGTTGGCTTCAAGGGCGGGATTAACCTTTTCAATTATGTTGGATCGAACCCCATCAATAGTACTGATCCAACAGGTTTGATAATAAAAAATTGTTTCAGGCCACTAAAAAATACTTTTACAAACTATCATCAATATTTAGTCATCGATGGCGTTCCTTACGGATATTTTGGAGATAGCACCGTTCAGAGTACTGACCCCTTGTCTGGATGGGGGGTTCATTGTGTAACCATTACGGATGACCCTTGTAAAGAAAAGTGCGTTAAGGACAAAATCAGAACCTTTAGCCATCCAACCTATGGGTTGCTCTCATATAACTGCTATAGCTGGGTATCTGATGTATTAGGCAGCTGTGGTCTATAAAGGAGGGTCATGGAATGACAAAGTATGTAAAATATATACTGATAATATTATTGATTTGCATCTTGATCATTCTCTGGTGCCAATCAATGCAAGACAAAAATGTTCAAACAAATCTCAAAGGTAAAATAGTATTTTCTGTAGGGCGTGATGATTTGTATGTACTTGATCTTCCTTCACAGGAAGTCAACAAAATCAATCTAAAAAAATTCCATATCTACTTTCCATCGTATCCTTGCTGGCTGTCAGATGATAAAATTGTATTTACTAATTACAGAGATAACCGAGGTATTATAACCATATATGATCTGGAAAGAAAAGGTGTCATTGAATACCCAGAGATAAATCTCGACTGTAGCTTTATAAGTGTATCTCCAAGTGGTAAAGAAATAGCATTTTTAGGCAGGACAGTCGGGTCGGAGAAACAAATATACAAACTATATACCTTGTCTTTAGATAGTAAAAAATTTAATCTGGTCTCTGATGTTCCAGTTGGGCCATACAAGCCTTCATGGTCTCCAGATGCAAGAAAAGTAGCCTTCACATCTGTTGATAATAAAATTTATTCTTTGAGTGATGATAAGACTGAATTGATTATTAGCAATGGAGTTGCCCCTGCTTGGAGTCCAAAAGGTAATAAAATTTTATATCGGTCTACATATTTTGTTTACCTGTACGATTTGGATAATAACCTAAAAAATTCAGTGATAACAAATTTTGGCTTTAACGATGTTAAGGAGTATGCATGGTCACCCGATGCTAAGTACATAGTTTACAAAAAGTTTACAGAAAGTCATTCTCCGTTGGTTGTAAAGGGTGTCCCTGAAAACACTAAGATAACTTTAAGGAAATTTGGAAATGTTAAGGGACTTTGCTGGAAATACTAAAGTGGAATCGCTATGATGGTGGAGGAATGAGGGACGGAGGAATGAGGGACGGAGGAATGAGGGACGGAGGAATGGGGGACGGAGGAATGGGGGACGGAGGAATGGGGGACGGAGGAATGGGGGACGGAGGAATGGGGGACGGAGGAATGGGGGACGGAGGAATGGGGGACGGAGGAATGGGGGACGGAGGAATGTATGAATAAGGGACGTCCATGAAATTATGCGTTGCTTCAGTTTGAGCTTCATGCCATACTTCCTCCCATGCCCCGTCAAGCCCGCATAGATGCTCCTGGTGCCATCCATCACATTATTTGTCGTGGCGTTGAACGTCGCGCAATATTCAGGGACGACAGTGATCGTGACGATTTTGTCACGCGTTTGACCTCACTCTGCAAAGAAACCTCCACGGAATGCCTGGCCTGGGCACTGATTCCAAACCATTTTCATTTATTGTTGCGTACCGGGCAAGTTCCGATCGCCACAATAATGCGCAGACTCCTGACCGGTTATGCGGTCAAATTTAATCGCCGCCATGGTCGCACTGGTCACCTGTTTCAAAACCGCTATAAATCGATCCTCTGTCAGGAAGAATTATATCTGTTAGAACTGGTTCGCTATATCCATCTCAACCCTCTGCGTGCCCGACAGGTTGCGTCAATAGAGGCGTTGAAAAACTATCCCTATAGTGGACACCGTTGTTTGATGGGGCAGAATGAAGACGGTTGGCAGAATGTTGCGGTCGTTCTGGAACGTTTTGGTACACGGCTGCCAGTTGCACGCAAGGCTTATGAGGCATTTGTTGCCGATGGGTTGTCGCAGAGAAAGCGGTTCGATCTCATCGGCGGTGGGCTGATTCGCAGCAGTGGCGGTTGGCAAAAGGTTGTGCAGAATCGCCAGGCAAATCTGGAAAGTAAAGGCGATGAGCGGATACTTGGCGAAGGTTCCTTTGTCGAAGAGGTTTTGCGCCAGGCTGAGGAAGCTTTTGCGCGCAAAACAGACTCTCTTCAGCAGAGCGTTCCCTTCGATGAACTGCTCAAAGCCGCGGCCAATCACTTTGGTTTAAAACCGGGGGATCTGACACTGCCGGGAAAACAGCCGTTACGCGTCAAAGGTCGGAGCTTGTTATGTTTCTGGGCGGTTCGAGAATTAGGGATGACCGCGAGTGAAGTCGGCAGGAAGATCGGTTTGACGCAGTCTGCTGTGAGTCGGGCGGTGCCGCGGGGTGAGAGTCTTTCAAAAGAAATGCAAATTGCATTACCGACGGGAAACGCATGAAATCATGGACGTCCCCAAACCCGTCCGGACCGGCGCGCCAAGCGCCCTCGAACGGGTACGCCAAGCAGCAGGAAAGGATAAGAAGCAGCGGTTCACAGCCCTCTTTCACCACGTTTACGACATCGAGCAACTGCGGCGCGCCTATTACGCGGTCAAACGTAACGCCGCCCCAGGGATCGATGGAGAGACATGGCGCCACTACGGCGAGAATCTGGAGGAAAATCTCCAGAACCTTACCGAACGGCTGAAACGAGGAGCGTACCGGGCGAAGCCGGTTCTTAGAAGCTACATCCCGAAGGCGGAAGGTCGGCAGCGACCGATCGGATTACCCGTGTTGGAAGACAAGATCGTCCAGCGCGCCGTCGTCGAGGTGCTGAATGCCATCTACGAATGCGACTTCCTCGGCTTCTCCTATGGATTCCGGCCCAAGCGCCACCAGCACCCGGCGCTTGACGCCTTGTATATGGGAATCTATACGCAGAAGGTGAGCTGGGTACTCGATGCCGACATTCGTGCGTTCTTTGACACCCTCAATCACGAATGGCTGGTGAAATTTGTCGAGCACCGAATCGCGGATCGGCGCATCGTGCGCCTCATCCAGAAATGGCTGAGCGCCGGGGTGCTGGAAGAGGGAAAGCGGATACCAAATGAAGAGGGAACGGTACAAGGCGGCAGCATCAGTCCGCTACTGGCCAATATCTACCTTCACTACGTATTCGACCTGTGGATTCGGCAATGGCGGAGGACGCAGGCGCGGGGCGACGTAGTCGTCGTGCGCTATGCCGACGACTTCGTGGTCGGGTTCCAGTATCGCGACGAAGCGGAGCGGTTCCTCACTGAACTACGCGAACGATTCGCCAAGTTCGGTCTGGATCTGCATCCCGACAAGACACGCCTGATCGAGTTTGGACGGTTTGCCGCCCAAAACCGAAAGAAGAGGGGCGAAAGAAGACCGGAGACCTTCGATTTTCTCGGACTCACTCACATTTGCGGGGAAACGAGGAAGGGCAAGTTCACGGTGCTTCGTCAAACGATGCGCAAGAAGTGGCAGGCGAAGCTGAAGTGGAGAAAAAGCGGGACGTCCATGAAATTATGCGTTGCTCTTTTTTCAGCATAGCACCATTCTGTACAGATATATTAGTTTGGTTCACCCGCAGAATCTATGGGTGACCACCGGCACAGGTAAGTCACCGGTCACATCTGGGAATCAGGGCTTCTGGAGAATAAATGATCAAAATTTACACTCCTGATGACGACATTCAACTTGCCATGATCAAAGGTATCTTTGCGTCAGAAGGTATTCATTTCTACGTACATAACGATAATTTCGGTTCAATGAGGCCGGGCATAAGGATCGAGCAATTCAATAAAAAGACCTTTATGGTTCATGAAAAAGACCTTGAGAGAGCCAATGAAATTATCGGAATCTTCATTGACAACATAAATGAATCCGAGTCGGGACAGGAACCGGAATCGCCAAAATATTCATTTTTCGATAAATGCAGAATGGTTATGGAGGTTGTACTCTTCGGTTGGATCATGCCGGGTAAGCGTTGGCAACGAAAGAAAAACAAAGACAAGGTAGCGTGGGAACACTTCGGGGGACATAACACTTATTTAGAAAACAATCGGCATCAGGTGGACAAAACAGAAGCCCGGTCGGCAGAAAATGCCGGAGAAATAGGTGTTATGTCCCCCGAAGTCCCTACTCTGTGTAAAGTGAGTTGCAGTGCAAAGAGAATTTCAGCAATTGGTTGTCATGTTTGATATGTCTGGCTTTCATGGCCGATGGTGAGTGAAAGTCTTGACATGGGTATTGGGTTTTTCAAATATTTTATTGTAAAAAATTGGTAGAGGGTGATATCTATAGAAAGTTCAACCTTGGCGAGTGAGCACCATGGATTTTTTTAATTTACGGAATATGTTCCTGCAATGGTGCAAAATTCCTTTTATCTTTAAGAATTGAGGTTCTAATTTGTTCAAGAAAATAAGAAGGCATTCCGCGATAACGAGATTATTAGAAGAGCAACTATATGAGCAGGTTGCCATTGAGTTGCGTAATGGGCACCGCCGGGATGGACTTTGGACAAAAGCCCTATCAAATTCTTCTGGCATAGAAGAAAAAGCTAAAGCACTTTATATTGAGTATAGAGTCCAATCCCTTAAAGACGAAATTGAACTTACTACCGCAATTGAAGAAGAAGTTGAAAATAGAAAAAAATCAACTTCACCAGACGTGAGTCGGAGGAAAAAAATAATACAAAAAGAAGCAACGAACGCACCCAGAAAAGCAACAAGCACACCCCCCCCAAAAAACACACCAACCGCCACCTCTACATCCAGCAAAACATCCAATTCACGAAAAGAAGACTCCACTAAGGCTAGCAGCAGTTCTGGATTCGATCCGGACGATTATGAATGGTTTGTCAGCGCCGGAGAAAGAGAATTCGGTCCAAGAACAACAGAAGAAATAATAAAAATGATTGAACAGGGAAAAATAACAAGAAAATCTTTTATAAGAAACTCAACAATGAACGTCCGAGAACCAATAACAGAAACATATTTTGTAGTTTTTATGAATTCAGATACAAATCAATTAAGTGAGTCACAACAGATGCTCTTACTCTGTATAAAGTGCCAAAGGAAATTCGAGAGTGATAAAAAATATTGTGGTTTTTGCAGGTCATCAGATTTTGTGGTAGAACAATGGTAGCCTATATCTTCAAGTAAAAGGCGTAGAAATAACTTTTTTAGGATGGACCTGAGATTTTTTCTCAATGGCTGCGATAAAAGGAACTTATTTTCAGGAGCAGGCCAGTTCAAAAACATATCACCACATAGTTAGTCGATAATAAAAGGAGGATAAATGGTTGATAACCGTCCGAAAAATTCTTATCGGCGTTGCATAACAATGGATATTACAGAGCAGAAAAATGAGGACATTAGGAACTCAAAAACTTATCGAAGTGCTGTGGCTGGTAGCTCAGATGCTCAACTTGAAGTTGGTTGCAAATTTTATAAAAACGGGAATGAGTTTGAGGCGTTTGAGTTTTTAAAAATGTCTGCTGAAAATGGAAATCCAGAGGCAATGAATAAAATCGGATACATATACTTTCATGGGATCGTTTCAGTAAAAGATATAACTTTAGCAGCATTTTGGTGGAGCAAAGGGGCGCAGTTGGGCAGCGAGAAGGCAAGAAATAACCTGCTGTTACTGAAATAACAAAAAATGGCAGGAGTAATAAGTTATGAAAATGAGAATTCTAATATCAACGATCAGCCTGCTATCAATACTTCTTTTAGGCGTAACAACATCTTTCGCTGCAAGTTTTTGGAAAGTTCAAGATGCAACGGCTCAAATATCTTTTACTATAAAAGAGGGGAAGGACTCGGTTTTGTGTACTTTTGTTGTGGCCTTATTCAGCGACAGCAAGTGCCAAAGTAAAGTAGGCTTCATTCTTTCCAATATCCATGATACTGATCTTGATACTGATCTTGGTGATTTCGTTGGTAGTAGTAAATCTACAGTGGATATGGTCTTAGAGTTAGACGGGGATGAATATTCAGGTGAAACTTACTTGTTTTCATATACAAATGCTACCGAGAGTGTAATGTACGGTACACCTGAAATTTTAAACAAAATTAAAGAGTCAAGGTCAGTACTAATAAGATTTTCGGGAGGTGAGCAAGCATTATCATTGCCTATAGAGGGGGCAAAAGCAGCAATAAATAAAGCATCTCAGAATTGTTATAATCACAAATCCTCGAAGTAATTGTTTTGAAATAAAATTCAATTCCCGCTGACATAAATAAGAACCATGGAGGTTTAAATGGGTTTCATTAAGAAATTATTTGAAAAAAAAGAACGAGCTATTGTTGAAGTTCCTTCAAAAATGAGAACTGCGGGGTTTGTTGCGGCCTTAATTGATCACGTGATTGAAAATAATGGTATTTTTTCTTTAGTTGACGGAAGTCTAGTGCTAACTAAAAGTTTTAACGTAAGATTTGCACATTCAACAGATATATGTGTAGATGAATATGCCGCAGTTGTAAAAATAAAAGAATTGGAAAACGCCGCTTTATTTGTCGGATTTAGAGACAAAGGTAAACCTGAAGCAGATAGCCATGATAAAGATTTGTTTAGCTTTGTAATTGACCAGTGTGCAATGGAGGTAATGTGTAGTGAATAGGGGACGTCCATGAAATTATGCGTTGCTTCAGTTTGAGCTTCATGCCATACTTCCTCCCATGCCCCGTCAAGCCCGCATAGATGCTCCTGATGCCGTCCATCACATTATTTGTCGTGGCGTTGAACGTCGCGCAATATTCAAGGACGACAGTGATCGTGACGATTTTGTCACGCGATTGACCTCACTCTGCAAAGAAACCTCCACGGAATGCCTGGCCTGGGCACTGATTCCAAACCATTTTCATTTATTGTTGCGTACCGGGCAAGTTCCGATCGCCACAATAATGCGCAGACTCCTGACCG
>JAHYIW010000035.1 GCA_019429445.1 Desulfuromonadaceae bacterium | reverse complement strand
GATTTGATGGGTATGCTTGCTGAGCCTTCGAGTGAGCGGCAGTTCATAATGTATGAGGCCATTCGCAAGGGGGCGGGAGTAAAGGAGCTTTTCAATCTTACTCACATAAAAGAGTGGTTCATTCAGCAGATGAAAGAGCTTGTTGAGCTGGAGGAGGAAGTGCTCAAATATAAAGGCCGTTCTCTGCCGAATAAGCTTCTTGAGCGCGCAAAGAAAGACGGGTTTGCCGATAAATATCTCGCCAAAATACTGGGAGTTACTGAGGTAAGTATCCGCGAACAGCGCAAGAAAATAGGAGTTGTTGAGGGGTGGCATCCTGTTCCGGTCAGCGGGGTAAAGGATGCCGCATACTATTATTCAACATACAATGCGCCCGACGTGACGGCTGTTTCGTCCAACCGGAAGATCATGGTATTGGGCGGCGGACCGAACAGGATCGGACAGGGGATAGAGTTTGACTATTGCTGTGTTCACGCTGCATTCGCACTTCGTGACGAGGGAATTGAGTCAATAATGGTAAATTGCAATCCAGAAACCGTATCTACGGACTTCGATACATCCAATAAGCTCTATTTTGAGCCGCTCACAGTAGAGGATGTGCTCAGCATTTATGAGAAGGAGAAGCCGGATGGCGTGATATGTCAGTTTGGAGGACAGACTCCATTGAATATCGCTGCCGAGCTCGAAGCGGCCGGCGTAAAGATTATCGGAACCAGTCCTGAGACTATCGAAATGGCTGAGGACCGGGACAAGTTCAGTCAGAAGATGATCAAGCTCGGAATTCCTCAGCCTGAGAACGGCATGGCCCGTTCTCTGGAGGAAGCTTTAAAGGTGGCTGAAAGAATAGGTTACCCTGTCATCGTAAGGCCTTCATTTGTTCTGGGAGGGCGCGGTATGGAGATTGTTCATGACGACGCGATGTTGAAGCACTACATGGCGGCGGCTGTGGATGTTACTCCTGAACGGCCGATACTGATTGACCAGTTTCTTAATGATGCCATTGAGGCGGAAGCAGATGCCATATCGGACGGTACTGATGCATTCGTGCCTGCGGTAATGGAGCACATTGAGGAAGCCGGAGTGCATTCCGGTGACTCTGCCTGTGTTATACCTCCTGTCAACATACCTAAGAAGCACATCGATACCATAAGGGATTACACTCGTAAGATAGCAATTGAGTTCAAGGTTGTGGGCTTGCTGAACATTCAGTACGCGATATACAAGGATAAGGTCTATATATTGGAGGCAAACCAGGCCAAGTTCTTCCCGCATAGCTGTGATCGCCTGTGCAATCTGCTGCGGTGCCAATGCATCGATCAGTCGCTGTAGCCGTTTATCGCTCGGCTGGCCCTGATCGAGCAGACTTTGCAGCTGTGCGCGGCGTTGTTGCTCGGTGAGGGTGAAAATTTTTCCCGGCCGCAGACCAAAACTCATCAGATTTTTGACCCGCTGCAGCGCTTCAACCTGGTCCTGGGCATAGCTGCGATGGCCACGGGCATCGCGGCCAGGAATCGGAAACCCATAACGGCGCTCCCAGATCCGCAAGGTGTCGATGCCGATACCGATTTCTTTACTGAGTTGCTGAATTTTCATTTTTGTCCTAGACAAAATAGTATTTATCAGAATAATATATGAAAAAGAAAAAAGAACAAGCATAAAATCGCAACAAAAAAAGAACAATCAAGCGGCCAGAGTCTTTGGTCTGCAGTTTAGACTCGCAGTGAAGTCACGGCGTTAAAATATAAAGGTAGGGAGTTGCTCTGCTGGTTCAGTTAGTGAAAAGGAAAAGGAGACAAGCATGTTCGTTTATTACTTGAAGCTCTACCTGCTGACGATCCCGGTTTTTTTTGCCATCGATCTGCTTTGGCTGGGCATGGTGGCGAAGAATTTTTATCGGCACAATCTTTCCCACCTGCTCAACCCGGCAGTCAACTGGCCGGCAGCACTGCTGTTCTACTTTGTCTATATCGCTGGTATCATCCTGTTTGCCGTCAAACCGGGGCTGGATGCGCAATCGCTGGCGAAAGCCGCGCTCTGGGGGGCGCTGTTCGGGTTTTTTACTTACGCCACCTACGACCTGACCAACCTGGCGACCCTGCGTGATTGGCCGATCAGGGTCGTGATGGTCGATATCGCCTGGGGAACCCTGCTCTGTACCCTGGTTGCCAGCGGCAGTTATCTGCTCGGCCGCTGGATCAGTTGACGCTTGCCACGGGAGTAACACATGAAAATCTCAACCTTGCTTTGTAGCCTGCTGATGCTGTTCGGTTGCACCGCCGCCCCCAAAGGGATAACCCCGGTCGCGCCTTTCGACCTGGAACGTTATCTGGGGACCTGGTACGAGATCGCCCGCCTGGATCATCGCTTCGAGCGCGGCCTCAGCCAGGTCACGGCGACCTACAGCAAACGTGCCGATGGCGGGATCGACGTCATCAACCGCGGTTACAACAGCGTGACCGGTGAGTGGAAAACCGCTACCGGGAGAGCTTATCTCCTCGGTTCCCCGCAACAGGGGAGTCTGAAGGTGAGCTTTTTCTGGCCCTTTTATGCCGGCTACCACGTGATTGCGCTTGATCAGCTAAATTATGCCTACGCGATGGTCAGCGGCCCGGATCGGGATTATCTGTGGATCCTGTCTCGGACCCGGACGCTGGATGCGGCAACACGGCAAAAACTGCTGAACCGGGCCAGCGAACTTGGATTTGCCAGCGATCGTCTGCTTTTTGTCGAGCAGCAGGAATAACGAAATGCCCGTGCAAAACTGGCGGCGCTGCTGACCCCAATATCCGCGCTCATCGCCCTGAAAACCACAAGCCGCTGCGAGGCTGAAAATAGTCATCAGCAGTGAAGATCACACGTGATTGAGCAGCTTGAGTTCGCGCGGATGCGGGTTAAGATAGAGCTGTTGCTTGAGGTAGGGCTGGTCGTACTTGAGCACAAAGTGGTTGAGTAAGGTGATCGGCACGATAAGAGGCACCAGGTCATTGCGGTAGTCGTCGATCAGTCCCAGGGCCTCCTGCTTTTCGGCGCTGCTCAGCTCGCGCTTGAAGTAGCCGAGAATATGCTGCAGCACATTGACCTGTTTGCGTACTGTGGTACTCAGATGCAGTGCCGCTTGCAGAAGCTCGTTATACTGGGCAAGGAAGGTCGAGAAGGGCAGAGCCTTGCTTTGAGCGACCAGCCGCCCCATCTCGCGATAATGTTTTTCGCTGTGGGAGAGAATCAGATATTTGTGCCGGGTGTGGAAGTCGACCACCGCGCCGTAACTGTTTTTTTCAGCAAGGGCCTGCCGCAAACGTTGCAGGGTAAAGACCCGGGTGATAAAGTTTTCACGCAGCTTGGGGTCGTTGAGACGACCATCTTCTTCAACCGGCAACAGCGGGAAATACGCCATAAAGGCGCGGGCAAAGAAACCGACCCCCGACTTCTGAGGGATGCCATGATGATCGTAAAGCTTGACCCGCTCCATGCCGCTGCTGGGGGAACCCTTTTTAAAGATGAAGCCGCAGAGTTCCTCCGTTTCGAGTGCACGCACGCGGCGCTGTGACCAAGCCTCCATCGCTTCGCTGATATCTTCACCCGTCTTGCTGAAGACCAGTCGCGGCGCATCCGGTTCGCCGACCTGACGCAGGGCGGGTCTTGGCGTCGGCAACCCCAGTTCAACTTCGGGGCAGACCGGGACAAAATCGAAGTAAACCCCGAGGGTATTGACGATAAAACGGTCAAGCTTGTGCTGACCGTCAAAACGTACCTTCTCACCAAGCAGGCAGGAGCTGATACCGATACGGATCTTTTCATTTGACATGGCACCTCCTGTCATGTTTGACGAGTGGAGCAGACTCAGGACAAATAATGCCTGTAAAGGAGATTTTTAACAACCATGAAAACTCACCCTCCCCTGCCAATTCTTCTCCTCGGTGCCACCGGCTATATTGGCAGTCGTCTGGTTCCACGCCTGCTCGACGCCGGTTATGCGGTGCGTGCCATGGTTCGCAATCCCGAGAAGCTGGCCGGTCGGCCTTGGGCCAATCACCCGCAACTGGAAATTGTGCGCGGCGATCTGTTTGATCTGTCAAGCCTCGACGCCGCCTGCAAGGGGTGCCAGGCCGCCTTCTATCTGGTTCACTCCATGAACCCCGAAGTCAGCGATTTCGCCTCTGCTGATCTCGAAGCGGCACAAAATTTTGCCTATTCGTCCGCGAAAGCCGGGCTTGAACAGATCATTTACCTTTCAGGGTTGGGGGACGACTCCACCCCCTTGAGCCATCACCTGCGTTCCCGCACCGAAACCGGCGAAGAACTGCGCCGTGGATCTGTTCCGGTGACAATTTTGCGGGCAGCGATGATTATCGGCTCGGGGAGTGCCTCCTTCGAGATTCTGCGTTACCTGGTTGAGCGCCTGCCAATCATGATCACACCCCGCTGGGTACAGACCCGCTGCCAGCCGATCGCAGTGCGTAATGTTCTGTACTATCTCATTGGTTGTCTTAAACAGCCTGAAACCCGTGGCGAGACCTTTGATATCGGCTGTGATGAGATCCTCGACTACCGCATGCTGATGCGCATCTATGCCGAAGAAGCCGGCTTGCCGCGACGGCTGATTCTGCCGGTCCCTTTTCTCACCCCGCGCCTCAGCTCCTACTGGATCCATCTGGTTACGCCGGTGCCGGCTGCGCTTGCCAAACCCCTTGCCGAAGGGCTGAGCTGCCCGGTTCTGGTGCAAGACAGGCGGATTCGCGACCTGATTCCGCAGGAAATTTTCAGCTGTCGTACCGCGATCCGTCTCGCCCTCGAACGGATTCGTGAACAGCATATCGAAAGTGCCTGGTACGATGCCGGACAGCTCCCCCCGGTGGAATGGATCAACCACGGCGACCCGACCTGGGCGGGTGGCGCCATGTACGTTGATGCGCGGGAAGTGGTGCTGGAAGCTTCTGCCCTGCAAGTCTGGGAAACTCTCAGCCGCATCGGCGGTGAAAATGGTTGGTTTTTCGCCGACTGGCTCTGGCGTCTGCGCGGACTGCTCGACAAACTCGTCGGCGGGGTGGGCTTACGTCGTGGTCGGCGTGACCCGCAACAACTGGCAGTCGGCGATGCTCTTGACTTCTGGCGGGTGGCGCGGGTCGATGAAGCCCGGCGACTGATGCTGGTGGCCGAAATGAAATTGCCGGGTGAAGCCATTCTGACCTTCGAGCTGCACGAAAATGGTGCTTCGACACGCCTGGTTCAGCGAGCCTGGTTTCATCCGCAGGGTCTGCTCGGCATGATCTACTGGTGGCTGGTGGTCCCGCTGCATCACTTCGTCTTCAATGGTATGCTCAAGGGGATCGCCGAAGACTGCGCGGGAAAAATCGTCACCGGCCCCACGAAAATATCCGAATGAGCCCCGATACTTATTATAGACCGGCAATCCGAGGTGAATCTCCCCAGCTCATAACGCGGCTCCTCCGGCACCCCTGCGAGTTGTTTGAGCATCCAGCCGATGCATACTAGGCCCGCTACCAAGCTTGCTATATTCCAGAAACGGTTAGCTTTGTAGCATTTAAGTAAAAATGGCTATACCCTTTTTTGAGAAAAACCGACCGCAAGTTGGTTAACCCAAGAAACCAAGGAGTATAGCCATAAAGAAAATTCAAACAAAAAAGCTTAAGTTCGTCAATGACAAAACGCTGATCGCCACGGGGACGTTCTTGATATTTTGATATTTACCCATTTTTGGTTATACACCAGACATGCCTGCCTAAGAAAAAATGGATTTATTAATTCATCGCCGAAGGTTGAGCGTTCCGCCGTCGCTTCAGGTTGGCGGTTCACTCCGTAGCCGGTGAATTCACTTTGCAGGTGACGGGCCAGAACACTTCGTGTGGCGTCCGGTATCCATCCTCCTCAGGGTCATGGGAAGGCATAACCGGCGGGTTTCGTCCCGCCAGCCGACATCCTTTTGCCCGGCAGCAAAAGGATGCAAAAGTGCCTGCGCTCGCAGCGGGCATGGTGGTTTGCGTATCGCTGTGATTTTAATCAGGGGAGAACGAATGCCAAGATTTTACCGGTCTGCACCGGGACGGAAGCTTTTTTTGGGGCCCCGTTGGCGTTTAAAATTGCTATGGCCGGGTTTCATTTCGGCTTCAATACAGCCCGTCCCGTTAACTCCGTAGCCCAAGAAAACGCAACGTTGATTCCAGTGTCAAATTGACAATCTGCTCCGGGTGGATGCCCCCCGCGCTGATCATCTGCAGTGCCTCGGCAAATTCACCGACACCCTGCGAAAAATGCGCATCGCTGCCAAGCGCGACCGGCGCTTCATAGTGTGCGCAAAGCCGGATAATCTCACGACAATTTGGCGAGCTGCCACAACGGCTGAGGGAAAACGACGCATTGTTGATTTCCAGCGCCGTGCCCGTGGCAACGGCCTGTTGCACAACCCGTTTATAATCAAGGGGGAAGAGCGGATTGCCCGGATGGGTGATGATCTTGACGTGGGGATTTTCCATCACCGCGAGCAGCGCGCGTGTATTTTCTTTCTTGCCTTGATTGCCGAAGCCGCACTCCTCATGGAAGCCGGCCATCACCACGTCCAGTTGAGTCGTGATCTCCTGTGGCAGATCGATCATGCCGATGCCGACAATATTCGCTTCAGCACCTTTCAGAATACGCACTCCCGACAGCGTGGCGGGGAGAAAGCGGAGAGCGAGAAAATGGTAGAGGTGCGGGCCACCCGGAATCATCGGTCCATGGTCGGTCATGCCGACCCCCTGGAGCCCTTTTCTGGAGGCTTCGGCGGCAATCTCGCTGATCGTGCTGTAGGCATGCCCGGACGCAACGGTGTGGACGTGCAGATCAACGGTGGGTGAGAACTTTTTGTGCATATATTCCCCCGGTGTTTTGATTTCGATGTGCCACCATAGCATGGTGTTCAGACAGGATAATATCGAAATTTAACGCGCTAATCAATGAATTATGCTTGTATGTTTTGCGCTAACAAAGCTATATTGCAAAGTTCTATTATCCCCTTGCCATGGCGCTGTAACCAGTAAAATTATGAAAAGATTTACATAAATGACTCTCAACACCAGCAACGAATTTCTCCCTAAGGTTGAGCGCCCGTCCCGTTATCTCGGTGGGGAACTCGGTGCCGTGAGCAAAGACCCCGCGACCGTCGATATCAGTATGGCATTGGCGTTCCCCGATGTCTACGAAATCGGCATGAGCCATCTGGGACTGGCGGTGCTTTATCAGCTACTGAATGATATCGACTGGATCGCCGCAGAACGGGTTTATTCTCCCTGGCCTGACCTGGAAACACAGCTGCGTGCATCGGGTGACGTGTTGCGCGCGCTGGAGTCGGAACGTCCGTTACGTGATTTTGATATCATCGGTTTTACCCTCCAGTACGAGCTGAGCTATACGAATATCCTGACCATCCTTGATCTGGCCGGGATTCCCCGGCGGCGCGATCGACGCTTTGCCGACCTGCCATTGATTGTCGCCGGTGGCCCCTGTGCCTTCAACCCTGAACCGCTGGCTGATTTCTGCGACTGTTTTATTATCGGTGATGGTGAAGAAGCGGTCGTTGAGCTGTGCAGTGCGGTGCGTGAGTCTCGCCGCATTGATGAAGGGCGCGGTGCGCTGCTCACCAGACTCAGCCGGATTGAAGGCTGTTATGTTCCGGAACTCTTTACTGTCAGTTTTGGCGCCAGCGGACAACAGACGGCGATCACCCCGTTACGGGATGATTATCGGCAGGTGCGGCGCCGTTTTCTGGCCGATCTCGAAAATGCCCCCTGGCCAACCCGACCGGTAGTGCCCTTTACTGCGGCGGTTCACGATCGGGTCGCGATCGAAATTGCCCGGGGTTGCACGCGTGGTTGTCGTTTCTGCCAGGCCGGCTACATTTACCGACCGGTTCGCGAACGGAGCCCGGAGCGGATCGCCCAGCTGGCGAACGCTGCGTTGCATAATTCAGGGCACTGTGAATTGTCGCTGTTGTCGTTGTCGAGCGGTGATTACAGCTCTATTGAAGCGTTGCTGCACGGGCTGATGGATCGCTATCGGCATGAGCGGGTTGCTGTTTCTCTCCCCAGCTTGCGGGTGGGGTCGCTGACACCGGAGCTGATGGAAGAGATCAAAAAAGTCCGCAAAACCGGCTTTACCCTGGCTCCGGAGGCGGGGAGTGAACGCCTGCGTCAGGTGATCAACAAGGGAATCAGCGCCGCCGATCTGGTGACCGCCACGAGCGCAGCGTATCAACTTGGCTGGCGGACAATCAAGCTCTATTTCATGCTCGGCCTGCCGACCGAGACGGACGCTGATCTTGATGCCATCATCGATCTGTCAGCGCAGGTCAAGCGCAGCGGCAAAGGAACCGCCGGTGGGGCTGATGCGAACGTTGCGGTCTCGACCTTTGTGCCGAAACCGCACACACCCTTTCAGTGGGAAGCGCAACTTGATGTCGCCGAAACAATCCGGCGTCAACGCTATGTGCGTGATGGCCTGCGTAATAAAAAATTACGTCTCAAATGGCACGAAGCCGAGATGTCTTTCCTCGAAGGCGTCTTTGCGCGTGGCGACCGACGTCTCGCTGCCGTGCTTGAGCGTGCTGTCGATCTCGGCTGCCGTTTTGACGGCTGGCGCGACCACTTTCGTTTTGACCTCTGGCAACAAGCCTTTACCGAAGCGGGGATCGACGCGGCCTTTTATCTGCGCCAGCGCGACGAAGATGAAGTGCTCCCCTGGGATCACATCGATTGTGGTATTCCGAAAGCATTTTTACTGGATGAACGCCACAAGGCGTTTGCCCTGGAATATACCCCCGATTGTCGTGGCGGCGCGTGTTCCGGATGCGGGGTGTGCGACTTTGAAACCCTGCGCATGCGTTTGGTCGAGAATTCCGAACTGTCAGCCCCGCCGGAGCAACCACTCTTGCCTGTCCTGGTTGATGGCGAAGAGGAGCGGCACAAGGTGCGACTGCGGTTGGCAAAACGGGGCAAGGCCCGCTTTGTCGGTCACCTTGAATTCATGACCGCGATCCACCGGGCAGCACGCCGGTCCGGTTTGCCGGTACGTTTTTCTCAAGGATTCCATCCCGCGCCGCGCATTTCTTTCGGCGATGCCCTGTCCCTCGGGATCGAAAGCGAAGCCGAACTGATTGACTTTGAACTCACCGAAGAGCGGACCCCGCAGTGTGTTGCTGCGGCGCTCGGTGCGCAATTGCCACCAGGATTTCATGTCCTTGACGCGCAGGCTTTGGTGCCGGGGGCGCCGTCTCCGGGGGCGGCCATCGCGGCAAGTATTTACGAGGTAACGCTCGCTGCACCGGCGACCGGGTTGGCGGAACGGGTGGCCGCTTTTGTCGCCGCCACCGCTGTGGAGGTTGACCGACCCAAAAAACAGGGAACGGTACGGGTCGATATCCGCCCGGCAGTGATGGCTATTGACGTCACCGCCGGGCGGCTGCGGATCACCTTGCGCAAAGGAAGTCCGCTAGTGCTGCTCGCCCATCTTTTCGGGCTGGAGCTTGAAGACGCCCGGCGGCTGCCGATTTGCAAGGTGGATATTATCTCTAACGACTGAATCCAGCTACGTATGAATCATATAACCACACTTTAAGGGAGACGAATGATGAGTAAGGAACTGGTCATCAATACGACGGCGTTTGAAACGCGCGTCGCGTTGCTGGAAAGCAGCCACATCGCCGAGCTTTATATCGAGCGGACTCGCGACCGCGGAATTGTTGGCAATATCTACAAAGGGCGAGTGCTGCGTGTCCTGCCGGGGATGCAGGCGGCGTTTGTTGATATCGGTCAGGAGAAGGCGGCATTTTTGTACGTGGCCGATGTGTTTGAAGAAATTGAAGCCGTGGAACGTTTTGTCGAGGGGGGCTCCAACGGGCTGTTGCCGACCGGCGATACTGCCGAAAATGAGATTCACCTGCCGCCCATCGAAGAGCTGCTGCAAGAAGGGCAGGAACTGCTGGTTCAGGTCGCCAAGGAGCCTCTGGGAACCAAGGGGGCGCGGATTACCTCACACATTTCGCTTCCCGGACGACATCTGGTTTATATGCCGACGGTCGATCACATCGGCATCTCGCGCCGCATCGAAAATGAGGAAGAGCGTGAGCGTCTGCGTGAAATCGTCGAAGAGCTGCGCCCGACCGGGAGCGGTTTCATTGTCCGCACCGTATCTGAAGGGAAAACGGCTGAAGATCTGCGCTCCGATATGGAGTTTTTGATCAATCTGTGGGAAAGCGTTGACAAGCGCAAAAGTGGAATCAGCGCCCCCTGTCTGGTTCATTCTGACCTCGATGTGACGTGTAAGGTGTTACGCGACATCCTTACCGAGGATGTTGACCGGATCATTGTCGATGCGCCGGATGAGCGCGACAAGATTGAACGTTTTATCGGCACTTTTATGCCGAAACAAAGCTATGTTATCGATCTCTATCAGGCCGATGCGCCGATCTTCGACGCCTTCGGTCTTGAAGTTGAAATTGCGCGGGCGCTGGGGCGCAAGGTTTGGTTGAAAAGCGGCGGCTATATCATTATCGAACAGACCGAAGCGTTAACCGCCATCGATGTCAATACCGGTCGCTACGTCGGCAAACATAACCTTGAAGACACGATTTTTAAAACCAATCTCGAAGCGGTCAAGGAAATTGCTTTTCAGCTGCGTCTGCGCAACATCGGTGGCTTGATCATTATCGATTTTATCGATATGGAGAAGGAGCCGCATCGCGAGCGGGTGCATCAGTCGCTGGAAGAAGCGCTTAAAAGCGACAAGAGCAAGACCAATATCCTCAAAATTTCGGAACTGGGACTGGTGGAAATGACCCGCAAGCGGGTTCGGGAAAGTATCGGCCGGACCCTCTGTGAACCGTGCCCTTACTGCGAAGGGAAGGGGTATGTCAAAAGCCAGACCACGATTGTCTACGAAATTTTCAGGGAACTGCGGCGTGACATGCTTAACATGCCGGGTTATCGGCTGACGTTGCAGGTTCACCCCGATATCGCCTCGTTATTGTACGATGAAGAACGTGCCGGCATCGAGGAGTTGGAAAAACGCTTCGAAAAACAGATATCGATCACCACCCGACCGGGATTTCATATCGAACAGTTCGAAATTATGGTCGGGTGAATAAAAATGATGCACTCGCAAAGGGTTGCCTGAAGCAACACCGCCCCCGCAGCTATTACTGCGGGGGCGGTGTTTTGTTCGCGACCGGCAGCTGCTCAGGCGCGATCAACCGATTTTCATGACAATCTTGCCGAAGTGCCGGTCTTCTTCCATCATCCGGTGTGCCCCGACCACATCCTCCAGAGGAAAGACCTTTTCGATGATCGGTACAATGGTGCGATCGGCAAATTTGGGCAGCGCCCGCCGGGTGAATGCCTCGATAATCTCGGTTTTTTCAGCGACCGGGCGGGAGCGCAGGACCGAACCGATGATCTGCTGGCGCTTGACCATCATCAGCGCAAGGTTCAGTTCGGCCTTGATCCCGGAGATGACGCCGATGATCACCAGTTTCCCCTTATAGGCAAGGGAATTCATGTTCGGCGCAAGATATTTGGCCCCGACGTGATCGAGAATGACGTCAACCCCTTTTTTGGCCGTGAACTCTTTGACCAGTTCGCTGAAATCGGGGTGTTGCGTATAGTCGATGACCAGATCAGCACCAAGCTCCTTGACCCGCTCCAGTTTTTGCGGGTGGGCGGTAACGATCAATTTGGCATGCGGCGTCAATGCCTTGGCCAGCTGGATCGCGGCGGTATTCACGCCGCCGCCGCCGCCATGCAGGATTGCGGTCTGGCCGTCTTGCAAGTCACCGATCATGAAGACATTGAGAAATGCGGTAATATACGATTCGCAGACGCAGGCCGCTTCCTCAAAACTCATCGTGGCGGGGATCGCCATCAGGTGCGCGGCGTAGGCCACGGCGTATTCGGCATACCCGCCGCCACCGACCAGCCCCATGACCCGGTCACCGACCTGCCAGCCGCTCACATCGGCACCGAGCGCCGCGATGGTGCCCGCAACTTCCAGGCCGAGAATCTCTGAATCGCCCGCTGGTGGCGGGTATTTCCCTTCGCGCTGGACCAGGTCGGGGCGGTTGATCGAAGTTGCAGCGACCTTGATCAGGACTTCATTGGCTTTCGGGGTCGGTTGGTCAATCGCACCGATCTTGAGTACCTCAAGACCACCGAATCCATCGAGCAGTACGGCTTTCATGTCGGTTCCTCCTTGGTTACAGATGATCTTCACAAACAAGCGAACAGTGTCGTAGATTATAAGGGTTCAGGCGATGGTTGCAACCGCTTTCTTGTGGTTGTGGTTGACATGCTTTCTAAAAAGCTTTTTTATCCCCGAGAGTTGCAGGGATGTCAGGGGGTTATCCACGGTTTCTGCCGCTGCTGAAATTATCCCTCAGCTGAAAAAATAATTCTTATCTGCTGAATAAAACAAAAATCGTGCAACATATTGAATTTAAATGATTTATTTGTTGCAGAAGAAAATTATCGGGCGTATAAAGTAACTATTGAGGTAATAATTACCAGATAGGAAAGGTCAAGAAGATGGAGTGCCCGATTTGTTGTAATGGAGATCATGTCGAAGTTGATACCCACGCAGATGGTTTTGCCGGGAATTTGTTCGAATGTGGTTCATGTGAAACGGTGTGGACGCTGGTGAGTCGCCAGATCAAGGTCCTGCACATCGATGCAAAAAAGAAGGTTGTCGGGCAACGCCCCGGAGTGTGTCCGTTCTGCCATGAAGCGAATCATGTCGAACTGGATATGCATTCCGACGGCTTTGCCGGCGATCTGCTGGAGTGTGGGGACTGTGGCGCGGTCTGGTCCGGGATGGCGGCGGATATCACGGTGTTGCACGGACCGATCAGCGGCAATACTTTCTCAATCAGTCACCACCAGCGCTGAAGGCATACGGCGGAGCTGAAACTCCGCCGTTTGCACAAGTTCGCCGCTGGCTCAATCAACCGTTATCATCGACCAGCTCCCGGCACAGATCGAACAACCGATACAGTATGGATCGTCAGCAACATATTCGAATCCGCCATCTGCCAGTTCAATTCGGCGGATGGCCCCTTCCGGGCAGGCTTCCAGACACATCCGGCAATCGCGAAGTCCCGCAGGAGATGCAGCGTTGACTGTCCGCCAGGGCCCCATCAGTTGAGCAGAAGCGGCTGCAGGTTTGCGGGCGGAAAAGTTCTTTCGACAGACAGAATCAAAAGTTGGGTCTAATTCCACGCAGCTTGCTGCGCGAGTTAGCAAAGGTTGTAGGCTGTTGATACCCAGTAGCTTGCTGCGGGGCCATTCATCTTTTCAGATAATAGATATATTACAGGTAGTTATACGCTACAGACAAAGGGTGATGATGGCTTTTCGCAGGGCTGAAGGGGGTATTTTCGTGCAGATGAATCAGTGAAAGATCAGAATATTTACACAGTGTGTAGGCGGAAACCAAAAAGCCCCCGGCGCATGCGCCGGGGGCTTTTTCAGCGGGTTTTGGAAGGATTTTATTCTGCCTTGACCGTAGCGTCTTCAATAATGACGTCGTATTTGTAGCCGTAGCCGAAATCCTTGTTGGTGGTGACCAGGCCACTAACGACCACGGTGTCACCCTGTGTGGCCTGCGCCGAGGTGGTGACTGTCAGGTCATTGGTGCCTTCGCTGCCGGTTCCGTCCTGGATATGGATCCAGTTTTTCCCCATGATCTCGGGGCTGTACTTGACGACCTTGCCGCGGACCTCAACCGCCTTGCCGTTGAGCTGATCCTTTTCGGCAAAAATTTCGGCGACCGTCTTGCCGGCTTTTTTGATATTGGTCAGGTCAACTGCGGCGGCTGCCGGTGTCGTGGCCGGGTTGTCGATTGCCGGGTGACCTTCGGGCATTGCCCCGCCAGAAGCGGAGGCGCTTTGAGCCCCGCCGACGACGACTGAATCGACAAAGTAGACGACATCAAAGGTACGATCGAGAGACTTGCTGTGATAGTTCTCCATCGGCATCCCTTCAGGGACGATCACCGGGTCGCCAGCTTTGGCCGCGAATTGTGGCGCTGCGGCCCAGAATTTTTCTGTGCCGGTATCAACCTGCACATAGGTATAGCCTGCCGCGTCGATCGTTTCAATGACGGTGCCCGACTTGCCTGCCGCCGACGCAGTGGCGGGAGCAGCGGCCTTCTCAGCGGCCGGTTTCTGGTCGGCTGTCGTTTTTGATTCGTCCTTGCTGCACCCCGCGACCAGAATTAACGCGAGCGATGCAACGAGCAGTAACATGAATCTCTTTTTCACGTGTGACCTCCTTGGGGGTCGGATTGAAGTTCCAACCGTTTATTGGTGAATACTCAAAGGCCTTTTTAACATACGGCGCAAATTATGTTCAAGCGAATTCTCACCACAGCGTGTCAGGCAAGCAGGCGGGTCAGCACTGTAACGCAATAATTTTTTCTCTTTTTCTGTCCCGTCAGCGCGTTTATTTGCCGTTGACCTGCGTACGTCGTTTGGACTACTATCCCCTGTCGGGCCGTTGTCGGCCCGGTTTTTTATTCTGCGCGCAGGAGTTTGTTTGTGAGTAAAATCGAGGAAGAAGTCGCCAAACGCCGCACCTTCGGCATCATCAGCCACCCCGATGCGGGGAAGACCACCTTAACCGAAAAGTTGCTCCTCTTCGGTGGCGCCATTCAGATGGCCGGTGCGGTCAAGGCGCGCAAGGCGAGCCGTCACGCCACCAGCGACTGGATGGCGATCGAGCAGGAACGGGGCATTTCAGTTACCTCGTCGGTGATGAAATTCAACTATCGGGATTACGATGTCAACCTGCTCGACACCCCCGGTCACCAGGATTTTTCCGAGGACACCTACCGGGTGCTGACGGCGGTCGACAGCGCCTTGATGGTGATCGACAGTGCCAAGGGGGTCGAGACCCAGACCAAGAAGTTGATGGAAGTCTGCCGGATGCGCAATACGCCGGTCATCACCTTTATCAACAAACTTGATCGTGAAGGGATGAATCCGCTCGACCTGCTTGCCGACATTGAAGATACGTTGCAGATCGAATGTGCGCCAATGTCGTGGCCGATCGGCATGGGGAAGCGCTTTCGCGGGGTTTATAACCTCTATCGCAAGGAACTGGTGCTCTTTACTCCGGGGCAGGCAGTGCGCAACGGCGACACAGTGACCATCACTGATCTGCACGATCCACGGGTCGATGAACTGCTCGGCGATCAGGCCGATGAGCTGCGCAGCGATGTCGCACTTCTTGAAGGGGCTGCCAATCCATTTGAACTTGACGAATACCTCAAGGCGAACCAGACCCCGGTCTTTTTCGGCAGTGCGATCAATAACTTCGGTATCCGCGAACTTCTCGATGCCTTTGTCGAACTGGCCCCGCAGCCCGGTGCGCGTCCCGCCGCGAGTCGCGATGTCGCTCCCGAAGAAGATGATTTTTCCGGTTTTGTTTTTAAGATTCAGGCCAACATGGATCCGGCGCATCGCGACCGGATTGCTTTTCTGCGCATCTGTTCCGGCAAGTTTGAGCGCGGCATGAAAGTGCGCCATCATCGCATTGGCAAAGATGTCAATCTGGCCAACGCGACGATCTTCATGGCGCAGGATCGATCCCATGTCGAAGAAGCCTGGGCGGGAGATATTATCGGCATTCACAACCACGGCACGATCAAGATTGGCGACACATTTTCCCTCAAGGAGCCACTCAAATTTACCGGGATCCCCAGTTTTGCTCCCGAGCATTTCCGCCGTGTACGGCTTAAAAATCCGCTCAAGGTCAAGCAGCTTGACAAGGGGCTGACTCAACTCTCCGAGGAAGGGGCCGTGCAGGTTTTTCGGCCACTGCTCGGGGCCGACTGGATTCTCGGCGCGGTCGGGGTGTTGCAATTCGACGTGACGATGGCGCGATTGAGGAATGAGTATGGGGTCGACGCTGCCTATGAGCCGATCGATTATGCGACCGCTCGCTGGATAGAGTGTGCCGACAAAAAAAAGCTGGCGGAATTTGAAAAGAAGAATCAGGGGAATCTGGCGCTCGATGCCGAGGGCAATCTAACCTATCTGGCCTCAAGCGAGTGGCGTCTTGGGCATGTCGCCGAACAATGGCCGGATATCAACTTTGTCAAGACGCGGGAGCACAACTGATCGTTGCCGTCGACAGCGATAAGGGCGACAAGGAGCTCCTGGCCAGCGCGTGACCGGAGCTTTTTGATGGGGAACAAACAGGGGGTGATCAGCCGTTTTTGATATAGCTTTCGAGCTGATTGATGATAAATTTCTTCTCGTCGAGCGCCGCCTTGACCAGGTCACCGATCGAGACCATGCCGACTAGCTGGTTGTTGTCGAACACCGGTAGATGACGACAACGCCTGTCGGTCATTACCGCCATCGCCTCCTCCACGGTTTCGTGCAGGGTGGTGGTATTAACCAGAGAGGTCATGACCTCCCTGACGACCGTTTCGTGTGGCGACAACCCCTTTAGCACTACCCTGCGCGCATAGTCGCGCTCGGTAAATATGCCGGCGACTTTCTGTGCGTCCATAACCAGCAACGCGCCGATATTCTTGTCGGCCAGCTCCCCCAGTGCAGCGAAGACCTTGCTGTCAGCGTCGATAGTGAAAACCGTGCTGCCTTTTTCATCCAGAATATCGCGAATCGTTTTTTCGATCATATCCCGTCCTTCGTTCGCCAGTGTCGCGACTCAGCGTCGTGCCGAAGTAAAAATCTCAAGAATCATCGGTGATTGCCATTAAAATGTCAAGGGGGAGTGCCTTTTCCAGGGACAGAATTCGCCCACAACCTTCACAATTAAGCAGCGCATGGTTCCCCTCTTCTCCGATGATAAACAATGCGATAAAAACCCGCCGACGTATTGACAGAATAAACATGTGATCATACAATCATGCGTAAAAATGAAATGTGTGACACGAAAAGAGTCCGTTTATGGCGAATAAAAAAACTTCGGTCACAACTGTAGGCGACGATAGCTGCGCCGTTTACGGCATTCACGAAGAAATTATCCGTGGCGTACAGCAGCAATGGCCTGGGGCGGAGAGTCTCGAAGCGCTGGCGGAATTTTACCGGCTGTTCGGCGACAAGACCCGGCTGGGGATCATCTGGGCGTTGAGCGTCCACGAGATGTGCGTTTGTGACCTGTGTGAACTGCTTAAGATGCAGCAGTCGGCGGTTTCACACCAGTTGCGCACCCTCAAGCTGGCGCGCATCGTCCGTTCGCGGCGCGAGGGCAAGATGGTTTTTTATGCCCTGGATGACGACCACATCCGCGACGTCCTGGGCGTCGGCTACGAACACCTGAAAGAACGCGGATAAAGAAAGACGTCCCCAGCCGATGAACCAGTTACACACCGAACGCTATACCCTGCAAAACCTCGACTGCGGTGCCTGCGCCGCCAAAATCGAACGCGAACTGCTGAAAACCGCCGGGGTAGAAGAGGCGGTGATCGATTTTGCCAATCTCACCCTCCACCTGCAGGCGACCGATATCCCCGGAGCGCTGGACGTCATCAGGCGCATCGAACCCGCCGTCGTCGTCACCCCGAAGTCCGCCAGCGGCGGTGAAGCGGAGGCTCACGACCATGTTGCGAGCGACAGTTATCGCAAAGAGCTTGTTTTAATCGGCGTCGCTGCCGTCATTCTCGTCGCTCTGCTGGTATTTGAAGACCGCTTTCATGCCCTGGCCTGGCCCGCAGTGGAATATGTCGCAGCCCTGGTCGCCTATCTGCTGGTCGGCTGGAATGTTCTGCTCGGCGCAACGCGCACCATTCGTCGCGGACAATGGTTCGATGAAAATGTGCTGATGACCATCGCCACTCTCGGTGCTCTGGCGATCCATGCCCTCGCCGAGGCGGTCGGCGTGATGCTTTTTTTCAAGGTCGGGGAGCTGCTTCAGAATCTCGCCGTTTCCAAGTCGCGCCGCTCGGTGCGTGCTATTCTCGCCGCCCGCCCCGACCGGGCCATGGTCAAGACCGCCAGCGGTTTTGTCGAAACAGTTCCGGCGCAGGTGAAGGTTGGCGACAGCTTCCTGGTCAAGCCGGGGGAGAAGGTGCCCCTTGATGGCGAAGTGGTGGCAGGGCGTTCGCAGCTCGACACCTCGCCGCTGACCGGCGAGCCGGTGCCGGTTCGGGTGCGGCCGGGCGATACCATCATGGCCGGGACGATCAACACCAGCGCGGCGCTGGAGGTGCGGGCGACCAGGCCCTTTGCATCATCCTCAATTGCGCGCGTGCTGGAACTGGTCGAGAATGCTGCCGCCCGCAAAGCAACCACTGAAAAATTCATCACCACCTTTGCCCGTTACTACACCCCGGCGGTGGTCGCCATAGCTGCGGCGATCGCTCTGCTGCCGCCACTGGTGATCAGTGACGCCCTTTTTTCGACCTGGATTTACCGTGCCCTGGTGCTGCTGGTAATCTCCTGCCCCTGCGCGCTGGTGATCAGTATCCCGCTCGGATATTTCGGCGGCATTGGCCGCGCCTCACACAACGGCATCCTGATCAAAGGCTCGATGTTTATCGATGCGCTCGCCAAGGTCACGACGGTGGTTTTCGACAAAACCGGCACCCTGACCCGAGGCGCTTTTACCGTCGATCAGGTGGTTCCTGATAATGGCTATGCGGCGGATGATCTGTTGCGCTATGCGGCGGCGGCAGAACTGCATTCCACCCATCCTATCGGCACATCGATCCTTGCTGATCTGCGCGCCCGCGGGCTGGAACTCGACGAATCGCAGGTCAGCGAGCATCACTCCATCCCCGGTCGGGGGGTCAGTGCAACCTGTCAGGGGAAGCGAATTGTAGTCGGCAATGACGCCCTGTTGCACGAAAAAGGGATCGACCACACCCTGTGCGTTTTCGACGGCAGCGTTGCCCATGTGATTGTCGATGACCAGTACGCCGGTTATGTGTTGATTGGCGACCAGTTGAAACCCGATGCCGTAAAGGCGATGGAGGTGCTACGCGCGAACGGAGTCAACACGCTGATCATGCTCACCGGGGATAACGAATGTACCGCCGCCGGAGTCGCCAACACCCTGAAGCTGGACGCGTTCCATGCCGAGCTGTTGCCGGAGGACAAGGTGCGTATTTTTGAAGAGATCAGCGCCGACCATCCCAGGGGTGAAAAAGTTGCCTTTGTTGGCGACGGTATCAACGACGCGCCGGTTCTGGCCCGCGCCGATGTGGGGGTCGCCATGGGCGGCCTCGGTGCCGATGCCGCCATTGAAACGGCCGATGTGGTGCTGATGACCGACTCACCGCTGAAAATGGCTAAAGCCGTGATCATCGCCAGAGATACCCGCCGGATCGTGATGCAGAACATTGTCCTGGCCTTGTCGGTCAAGGGCATTTTCATGCTGCTCGGAGCCGTCGGCATGGCGACCATGTGGGAAGCGGTCTTCGCCGACATGGGTACCGCTCTGCTGGCGCTGCTTAATGCTACCCGGGCCTTGCGGGGCAGTTCTGATCAAGTGTGATGTGGACGCCGTGATGGAGGTTGATAAGATGAAGATTCCCCGGTCGGGGCGGACGAAACGGCTTATTGGCTACGGGTCCTGAGTGGTGAGTGTGGCAAAGAATACAGTCGCTGCGCTGATCATCACCGTCAGGCTGATCCAGTAGGCGTAGTAGGGCCACTCAATGGCCCCATTCGCGGTGCGACAGAGTCGCCGGTACGTCTTGAGATGCTTGTGAATCTGCCAGCGAATTTCAAAGAAACTGACGTTGACGTCGTGTTTTGCCAGCCCGCGCAGAATCAGAATCGAACTGACAAAGTTGACGATCCCGGCAATGACTATACTGCTCAGCAGGAAGTGGCTCAATCGAATGCTCCGTTAGGATGAACGCTGGGTGAGAAAGATCGTACCGGCATTTTATCCCTCTGTCCAGTTTTCAGGCCACCCACGCCTCGCGCCCGCTCTTGGTCAGGTAGTAATCGTAATCCCCTTCGTAGGTCCGCATCTCGCCGTGATCGATCTCAAAGACCCGGTTGACCAGCGCGCGCAAAAAGTGGCGGTCATGGCTAACCAGCAGCACGGTACCGGCAAAGCCCTGCAACGCGATGAGGAGGATTTCGCGAGACTGGATGTCGAGATGGTTGGTCGGCTCATCGAGAACCAGCACATTGAGCGGGCGCGCCAGTAGCGTCGCCAGCACCACCCGGCTCTTTTCGCCGCCGGAGAGGCGGCTGATCCGTTTTTCGACATCGTCCCCCTGAAAGAGAAACGCCGCGCAGAGGTTGTGGATCGAGCCGATCGAGGCGTTGGGGAGCGCGTCCTGCACCGTGGCGAAGACGCTCTTGTCGGGGGCGAGGACATCCATTGAGTGCTGGCTGAAGTAGCCGAGATTGATGCTCGCGCCGATGGTGACGTTGCCGCTGCTCGGCGCGGTCTGCCCGGCGAGTACCTTGAGGAAGGTCGACTTGCCCGCCCCGTTGACCCCGACCACGGCGATCCGCTGCTGCCGACGCACCAGCCCCGAGACGCCGGAAAAGACCGGCTTCTCGCCGCCCTCCGCGAGGGGCCAGCTTTTGTTGAGCTCCGTAAAAGAAAAGACGTCGTCGCCGCTGCGCGGCGGGTCCTTGAATTCGAAGTTGATCTTGCGCTGCTCCGGTGGCAGGACGATACGCTCGATCTTCTCCAGTTTCTTGACGCGTGACTGCACCTGCGCGGCATGCGAGGCGCGGGCGGCGAAACGGGCGATGAACTCCTCTTCCTTGGCCAGCATCTCTTGCTGACGCTTGTAGCTGGCCAGCAGCTGCTCGCGGCGGATCTCGCGTTCACGCAGATAAAAATCGTAGTTGCCGCCGTAGGTGGTGACGGTCTGGTTCCCCACTTCGATGATCCGCGAGACGATACGGTTCATGAAATCGCGGTCGTGGCTGGTCATCAGCAGCGCGCCCTGATAGTCGTTCGCCAGCCACTGCTCCAGCCAGACAATCGATTCGACGTCGAGGTGGTTGGTCGGCTCGTCGAGAAGGAGCACGTCGGGGTTGAGGGTCAAAATTCGCGCCAGGGCGATACGCATCTTCCAGCCGCCGCTGAACGATTCGACCGGGCGGCTGTAATCGTCGGGGCCGATACCGAGGCCGGTGAGGACCGCCTGGGCGCGACTCTCCAGAGCGTAGCCGCCGCGATGTTCAAACTCCTCCTGGGCGTCGCCGTAGCGCTCCAGCAGACCGGCCAGCGCGTCATCGTCCAGCGGCTCGCACATTGCCGCTTCCATCGACTGAATCTGCTCCCCCAGCGCCACCGTTTTCGCCGAAGCGGCCATCACCTCCTCCAGCGCCGACCGTCCCGCCATCTCGCCGACGTCCTGCGAGAAGTAGCCGATCAGCGTCTTTTTGGCGCAGATGATATCGCCGCTGTCGACCTCCTCTTCGCCGGTAATCAGCCGGAAGATCGTCGATTTTCCCGCCCCGTTCGGCCCGACCAGGCCGCCGCGACTGCCGGGCAGAATCTGCAGGCTGGCGTGCTGAAAGAGGATCTGCGAACCGTGCTGCTTGCTGATATTGGTCAAATGGATCATGGGTGTTGTGCTCCGTCAAAAAAAGTCCCGCACAGTTAGCATGGAGCGTGGATTGGCCGCAAGTTTTTTGTATTTAAAGTCAGGATTAATTTGTTCCTTGTCGTTGACGGACGGGTGGTTTAAACTGACGGCGTTATTTTGATTCGAGAGGGTTTGTGATGGATCGGGATCTGTAGGATTATTGATAAAGCCGTGATGACTGCTCAGGACAGTCGTGCGGCTTTTTGCGTTTTTCCGCAAGAAACAGTGAGGGGATCAACTCTTGACACGTGTTGAATTGATTACTTGGTTAATTGTTGAGACCCTTCACGATCTTCACAAATGTTGTATAAATGACAATTTTTGTGCTGCAATTATAAAAAGGGTGTACTATATTATTCATGCTCCCCGAACCACTCAGGCCCACTGAGGCAAAAAAACTGATCCGCAAGATCCTTGGCGGTGGGTTTGTTACTTATGCGCAACCACACGCTGAAGATCGAATGCGCCAGCGCAGCATCACGACTGTAGATTGCGCCAATGTGCTACGCGGTGGCGTAGTCGCTGAAGGCGAGCTGGAAAACGGCAGTTGGCGGTACAGGGTGTACACCCCTCGAATCTGTATCGTTATCAGATTCGAGTCCGAGACGGTGCTGGAAGTCGTTACTGCATGGAGAGAAAAATGAAATGCCAAAGATGCGAACACGGTGAATTCATCGAGACGCAAGAAAATTATCACTATCGCGAATGCGGGCTGGACAATGTTACCTTGGTTGGGCTCAATGTTCGCAAGTGCCCGGAGTGTGGCAACATCATGCCGCTGATCCCCAACATCGAGGGACTTCACGATGCGTTGGCTCGTGCAATCATCAACAAAGATGGTGCTCTGACTCCGGCAGAGATTGTGTTCCTGAGAAAAGCCCTCGGTTGGTCAGCTACCGATTTCGCCCGTAACATGCACTGCGACCGGGCCCAGGTCTCCAAGTGGGAGCATGGGACCGTTGTCATGTCCAAGCCTTACGACCTCCTGCTGCGGGAAATGGTCGTGTCAGGTAAAAAGATTACCGACTACCACCGTGCTGAGCTCAACTGGAATAAAGAAGCCCAGCCTCACCCTTTCCGACTGCAAATGGGAAAAAGGAGCTGGAGAGAGGCCGCCAGGTTGCCAAATTAGTCCAAAGTTGCCATCCTGGAAGCCCGACCTCGCCGCGACCCCCATGGTATAAAAATGTTTGCATCCATTACTACAAGTAAAAAAATATGGTGAAAATATGGTGTCAGGCTTGCAACTTGGGAAGTTAACGATAAACTATCATCATGCCACGGAAACCACGAATCCATTATCCCGGTGCCCTGTACCACGTCATGTTGCGTGGTAACGGTGGTGCGCCGATCTTTGCCGATGACCGGGACCGTTATCGACTCTTTCTTTTTTTGCAGGAGGTTGTGGAGCGGCTTGGCTGCCACGTCTATGCTTATTGTTTGATGGACAACCACCTCCATCTTGGGGTTCAGGTTGGCTCGGTTCCGCTGTCCAAAATCATGCAGATTCTTGCCTCGCGCTACACCCGGTGGTCAAACTGGCGGCAGCAGAAAACCGGCCACCTCTTTCAGGGGCGCTACAAGGCGATTCTCGTCGAGGAAGACGCCTATCTGCTGCAACTCATTGCCTATCTCCACCTGAATCCGGTTCGCGCCGGGATGACAACTGGAGCCGAGGACTACCGCTGGAGCAGCCATCGGGCCTATCTGGGCCGGGAAGTTGTTCCCTGGCTATGGAGCGCCCCTGTATTGGGGCAGTTGTCTGCGAATGGAGCAGAAGCCAGGTGCCTTTTCGCCGATTTTGTCAATAAAGAAGAGGGGCGCGGTCATCGGCGGGAATTCCATGGGGCAGGGGAGCAGGACCCACGGATTTGCGGGGAGGAGACCTTTGTCGCCGAGGTATTGGAGCAGGCCGACGAAAAGTTCGTGGTTCGTCCCGATCTGGCCGCAACGGTGGCCTGCGTGACGGAATATTTCGGCACCGAACTGGAGACGCTGAGGGCTGCCGGACAGAATCGTCACCGGTCGCAAATCCGTGCGTTTGCCGCCTGGGCGGTATCCGGGTTCAGCTCCTCAACCCTGTCCGCCCTTGGAGCCCTGTTGGCGCGCGATGTGAGTTCGCTGAGTTCTGCTGTGCATCGTCTGGATCAGCGGTGTTCGTGGAACGACGATCTCGCCAGGGTGAAAAGAGAACTTGCCGCTAAACTTACCAACTTGCAAGCCTGACACCAAAGACTTTGACACCAAAGACTTTCCAAGCTGAAAACCGGGGACATCGTGGATAGCTGGAGCACATTACGGGAGACCTTTTCGGTGCAGCAACGGGTTACCGCGACATTCAAGCAACGGGATGGCCGAACTCTCCATGTCCGCAAGGCCACGG